>CALUQI010000053.1 GCA_944322875.1 Candidatus Gastranaerophilales bacterium | reverse complement strand
CACAACGAATTCATCCATCATGTGACGGTTTAAGAGATTTAGGCAACGGAGAAATCAAAAAAGCAGTTACCGTAAAAGCATCATATGTAACACCGTCAGCAAAAGAAAAAATAGAAGCCGCAGGCGGAAAGGTTGAGTTAGTATAATGGCACAAGGAATAAAAATGCCTACAACCGAAGATTTAATGTCAATGTGGCAGGCATCCGGTTTAAAACAAAAAATCATTTTCACATTTTTAATGATAGCAGCTTTTAGACTTGGTGTACAAATGCCGCTGTTTGGAATTAACAACCAAGTATTTTCCAATATAGCACAGGGCAATAATATCATCGGTTTTTTGGATTTATTTTCAGGTGGGGCACTGGGTACGGTATCCATATTTGCTTTGGGTATCGGGCCTTTCATTACTGCATCAATTATAATTCAATTGATATCCGTAGTTATCCCATCACTGGAAAAACTTCAAAAAGAAGAAGGTGAAGCAGGTAGAAGGAAATTGTCTCAATACACAAGAATATTTACGGTTATTCTGGCAGTGTTTCAGTCGTTAATATTCATGTTATATCTACATCATTTACCGGGAGCGGTTTTACCGAATTTAAATCCGATGATGTTTTTTGTAAGTTCCGTAGTGGTACTTACGGCAGGTTCTGTTTTAGTAATGTGGCTTTCAGAGCTAATAACGGAAAAGGGAATTGGTAACGGCGGATCGTTAATAATCTTTGTAGGTATTTTATCAGGTATCCCCGTTTACGCTTCAAGAACAGTTCAAATGGTAGCAAACAGTCCGGCGTTACAATTAGGGCTTGTGGCCCTATTGGCAATATTTTTTGCGGCAATGGTGTTCATTGTAATAATGCAGGAAGCAGTTCGAAAAGTTATAATTGTAAATCCTAAAAGACAAGTAGGAAACAAAGTATATGGCGGAATGAATTCATTTATACCGTTCAAACTTAATCCGGGCGGTGTTATGCCTATAATTTTTGCAATAGCAATTTTACTTTTCCCTTCGACAGTATTAAGTCTAGTGGGTCAAGCGAACTTCAAATCCGAAGCCGTTAAAAATATCGTAATATCACTGAATCACTGGTTAAGCCCAGACGGAATAACATATTATGTGTTATATTTTGGCCTAATAGTTGCATTAACTTTCTTTTATGCATCAATAATGCCTAATATGCAGCCCAAGGACATTGCAGATAACCTCAAAAAATACGGTTCTTCAATTCCGGGGATAAAACCGGGTAAGCCTACAGCAGAAGCTCTTGATAAAATACTTACAAAAACGACTTTTATCGGAGCAATGGGACTTGGTATCATAGCTTTAGTACCATCACTTGCAAGCTATATAACTAATATAAAAACTTTGCAAGGTATTGGAGCGACATCGTTAATAATTATGGTTGGAGTTGCACTTGATTTAATAAATCAGGTCAGGACACACCTTTTAGCACGAAATTACGAATCATTCTTAAAAGAATAGTACTAAAGACCAATAAAAAAAAACAGCTCTTCCAAAGGGGCTGTTTTTTTAATGTAATAATTAACAATTAGGGTAATGAATAAAGAAAAAATTAGTTTAAGATGATAATGTAAATCCTCAACTCTTCTGATTGCTCAGCTTTGCCTCTCATATTTGAGAGGCTTTTTTTGTAAAGTTGCTGACAAATGATAAAAAATAATATATAATCAAGAAAGATAAATTTAATATTGAAAGGATAGAACATGCGCGAATTAATTTCAAAAGATCAAAGAATAATAATGGTTCCCCATGACTTTAAGTATGCAAACAAAGGCACCATAACAGAAGTAGCACCGGACTATTTTACTTTAGAATTGGATTATGAGCCTGAAGGACTTTTAAAAAACAATTACTGTGAATTTTATACACAGACCTCTCATGGAACACTTTATTTTGATTCATACGCAAAAGAAATAAATGGTAAAACGCTAAAAATAGCAAGTCCGGCAAAGCACAAGTTTTTACAAAGACGTCAATATACACGTATAAAATACATAATGTAGTTACCATTACAAAATGGTGATGAGACATTATCCGTAACCACACTGGACATATCAGCAGGCGGTATGAAATTAAAAACAAAAGATAATATAAATATTGAAGGCAAATATTCAATAATATTGCCATTATCAGAAGAACAAAATATAAACTGTGAATTTTCGCCAATCCGAATAGAAAAAAACAGTGACGGCGGCTACACAGTTTCAGGGCAATTTGTATACAATTCAAGCCACGACAAAATGACGTTAATTCAATACTGTGCAAAACGCAATATAGAGATTAAAAACAAGTAAAATGAGTTTAATAAAACTATTAAAAAAAAAGAACAAAAAAGTACTATTCACGACACCATCACATTCACAGTGCTTATATATATACAAACAACTGAAATCACTATATAAATCAGACATTTCGGAGACGGAAGCACACAATCCAACAGAGGCACTCTGCAAAGCACAGCAGCACGCAGCAAAAATATACAAAACGAATTATACCTATTTTTTAACGAACGGTTCAACAAGCGGCATTCTAGCAGCGCTAATGACCTGTGTGAACAATGGAGAAAAAGTTTTAATATGCAGAGAGTCACATCCGTGTCATTTAAACGGAGTCCAACTAGCAGGAGGAATTCCTATATTTTATGATGCTGAAATCAACGAAAATTGGGGAATCCAAATGGCAGCATCTCCGGCAGAAATTGAAAAATACCTCAAAGCATATGATATTAAAGCACTTGTGATAACATCACCAACATACGAAGGCATCGTATCTGATGTAGAAAAAATAAAAAAACTTTGTGAGGCATACAATACTTATTTAATAGTAGATGAAGCTCACGGAGCATTATATCCATTTACTGAAAGGCTACCTCAAAGTTCAATAAAGATAGCAGACTTTACTGTTCAGTCATTACACAAAACTGCAGGCGGACTAAACCCCACAGCGTTACTTCACTCAAATTGCAATTTAGATCCGCAAAAAGCATTAAATAAAATAAATACGACATCGCCATCATACCCACTTTTAGCATCAATTGAAGCAAACATAAATTATTTAAACAGTTGGCGATGCAAAAGAAAGTTAAATTTGCTCATTGACGAATTAGAATCACTACGTGAAGAATGCGATAACTGTGAATTTTTTGGTGATGATATCACGAAAATAATCGTAAAAATACCTGATTACACAGGCGAAGAGTTATCCGAGATTTTGTATGAAAAATATAATATAGAAGATGAAAAAACAAATACTAAATCAACAATGCTACTATGTGGTTTAGGGACAGATCCAAAAAAAATCAAGAAGCTGAAAAAGGCACTTCTAGAATTGTAACAATTTTTTAACATATAATAACAAAAACTAAAGTTTAAGTATAAAAAAACCGATAACCGTAGTAAGGATACAAACAGGAAAGGACCGACCCTACTATGGGAATGGCAGCATCACAAGCAAGATTATTATCAATAACATCAAGAATGTCTGATAATGAGCTAAGAGCCCAAATTATCAACAATTCAAAGATGCGACTGGCAACAGAAAGTTCTAAAGTAAGTGAAGATTATGTAGCTGCATTAAATTCAGCAACTATGATGATGTCAAATTATGATGTAGAGGGAAATTCACAGTATCAAAAATTAAACTTTAACAACTTAACAGCATACAGTTCCCAAAACACACAATATGGGCTTGCCGATGCAAATGGTAATATATTTGTAACAGAAGATGATGCAGACAAGTTCAGAGCATCCAGCAACATAGATGAATTTCTTGCACAATATGGTATAGAATATTCAACAACATATTTCGACAAACTAACAGAAGAGGATCTTGAAACAACATTGGGCTCCCTTGGGGATGACAGCTACCTCAACATAGAAAATATTAAAAATATGTATTTGGGCAATGAAGGTCACGCAGGCTACAATCAAATTTTACAATCTGCAGCATACAGTGAATTCGTAATGCTTTCTGAGGAGCTTCAATCAGCATCTACATTGCTAAACTATGAAATCAGCAACTTTATCTCAAGCTCGTTTCCTTATAAAAATATCGCATCAGCTGAAGAATTAGAAAATTTTATTTATAATAACACTTATCTGGATCAAACCAAAATGGAAGACTATAAGGCTAGATACAATGAATTAATATTAATGAGTAATACCTTGTATGATGTAGACGCAGTCAAAGGTACAACGCCATACACATATACTGTAGATGACTTGTTTACATTCCAAATGGTACCTGGCACTCCTCCAAACTATACTCCAACCTATAATATACAATCTATTAATGAAGAAACTGCAGTCGCACTTGTTCCTCTCGTCAACAATGGGATACTAGTATGGCCTGTTTCTTCTAGTGATCCAGCAGATAACAAAACTTATACTTTTAAGTTAGGAGCTGATGGTGAATACAAATTTCAAACAAGATTATCAATAAATGAGTTAACTAATGCGTGTCAAGTATTATATGATGAAATTTATGCTAATATTAACAATCTTATTGATTACAATAAATTAACTTCAGATAGAATAGATTCCTGCAAAAGTAATTATGATGCCTGCATGGATAATTACATAAAATATATATTTCACGACAACGAGCAATTCAATTTTAAGATTTCACCTTCAGGAGAGGAAGACGGCAATTACCTTACATTAACGGAATATTTAGAGTCTGAAAATGCAAACTTATGTGATATCTCTTGGTTGATAAATTTTACTAATAATGCAAGGATTGTGACAAATAACAATACTTTGGGTGACACTCTTACCACAACAACACAATTTGGAATGATAGAGGATTTATACGTACTAGATTTACTATTCAGCGAATACGGGACACCAAATTTCGGATGGGTTGACACAGAAAATCCATCAGAAAACGCAGAAGTAAAAGCTCAATGGTATACTAATCTTTACAACAGAATGTCAAGCGGATATAGAGTTTTAGAAGATGGTCTTGCATCAAGCAATGAATGGATACAATTCGCTCTGGAAAGCGGACTTGTAACAATGGAACAAATAGATTCTTCTAATAACTGGCAATCAATTATTTATTCAAATAATAGTAATATCACCGAAGTAACAGATGATGCTGCGGTTGCAAAAGCAGAAGCAGAATATAACCGGGCAATGAACAATATAGAAAATAAAGATAAACGTTATGACATGGAATTAAAAAATATTGATACAGAACACAATTCACTTCAAACTGAATATGATTCAGTAAAATCAGTAATTGACAAAAATATTGAAAGGTCATTCAAAATTTATTCATAAAGCCGGGAATTACTCTCCGGCTTTTTAAATGTTCATATAAAGATTATATAAGGAAATTGATGTTGTAACAAATTTTGAATTATAATGATAATGTAAGGAAGAAACGGAGACATCAATGAATACATTAAATGAAATTCTTAACAAATTAGAAACAGCTGATAACTCAACAAAGAATGAATTAGAAAATATATTAGTAAATTTTGGAAGTTCTGCAGTTCCGCAATTAGTGGATCAATTGCAGGTAGTTAGAGGAATAAAAAGAGGTGTTGTAGCAATGACTTTAATAAGAATAGGCAATGCTTCAGTAAAATATCTAAAGAAAGCTGCAGAAGATAATAAAGATTTTGAATGGGTTGCAGAATATCTTATACGAGAAATTCAAGGTTCAAAAGCTGCATAAGAAGAGTGATTTGAATACAATTTATATAAAAAAACCGGTATTAGTATCGGTTTTTTGTGTTAATATAAGAGCATGAATAATAAATCACTGAATTACACATGTCTATTTGGCGGAGGAGCAATACGAGGAGCAGCATATGCCGGCGCAGTAAAGGCAATTGAAGAGATTGGCATTATTCCAAATAAATTGGCCGGTTCTTCTGTTGGATCAATCGTAGCAGCACTTTTGGCACTCGGATACAATGCAGGTGAACTTAGAGAAATATTTCTTGATGTAAATTTTGCCTTGTTTCGCGATTTTCAATTTGGCTTAGGGCCCCAATTTGCATTAAGTAAAGGAGAATTGTTTTTAGATTGGATTCGTGACTTAATTGAAAAAAAATTTTATGGTGAAAACTATCAAAAGGGTAAAAATCGTGCGGTTACCTTTAAAGATATAAATAAAAATCTTATAATAATCACAACAGACTTATCAAATTTTGAATGTAAAGAGTTTTCAGCAATAGAAACACCCGATTTTGAAATAGCAACGGCAGTAAGGATTTCATGCGGTATGCCCGGATTAATGAAACCATATGAATATAATAATACTTTACTTGTTGACGGTGATCTACAAAAAAGCGTACCTATGTGGAAATTATCAAAACATCTTATAGATAAGGATTCAAGAATATTGGAATTTCGTTTGGAAGGAGACTTTGAGGGTTCAGACAGAAATGCTCTTGATTACGTTAATACTATATACAGTTGTATAACAGCAATAGCTACCTCTTTTATATCGGAAACCTTCGGCAAAAAAGACAAATTTGATTATATAGTAATAAATACAGGTGATGTTATTGTAGTAGACTTTAATTACCCAAGAGAAAAGCGTGAAGACTTAATAGAAAGCGGATATAGACAAACAATTGAATATTTAACAAAAGTTCTGCCGAAGAAAAAACGTAATTTACTTGAACAATACTCTACAATCGAAAAATTTTTGAAAAGCATTCAGAAGTACCTTTCAAACAAACGTATTCTAAAAGCAAAAAATAAATTAAATGAACTATTTGTAAATATATGCCAAATAAAAGATAATATAGATCAAGAAACTATCGAAAATATATTTGAATTTCACCGAACATTCAATTCAAATATAAAGCACCCGGCTTTGTTTGGCAGAATTAAATTAAAAAATAATGATACTGTCCAAGATATTTTGTCAAAAAACATAATTGAAATAAATAATAAAATCGACGAACTAAAATCATATATAAGTAAATATTTGACAATTTAATATGTTTACACTAAGATGGGAGGAGATCAGATGAGCTCCAGTGGCGGAATCGGTAGACGCGTTGGACTTAAAATCCAATTGGGCGAATAACTCAGTGCCAGTTCAAGTCTGGCCTGGAGCAATTTATAGGAGGCAATGCCTCCTATTTTATTTGCAGAACTTCATCTATTCCGGACCAATCAAATCTTTGATTATCAGAAAATTCCTTAAGTCTGTTGCCATTAAGACATTTCATATCAGAAAAAATCTTATCAAAATCTTCGCCTGCAGACATAGAAATTAACGGGATATCGGCTTCTGCAGCTAATTTTTGAACTTTCACATCATAATTTATGGCAACTGTTTTTATACCCATTTTCATTGCAACAATAAGTGCATGAAAACGCATGGCAATCATATACTCCAATTCGCTAATCTTATCAATAACCTGTGAAATATCAAGCTCATGAACAATTTCAGTATCTATATCAGGTTTTAAGGATTTGAGAATATTGTTAAATCTCACACACACACTGAGATCCAAAGAATCTTGAAAAGAAAATATTCTGATTTTTTTATCATAAAAATCTTTAATAACTTGTCTTGCAAGCCTATTTAACAAAAAATCATTCATCGAATAAAAATCTCTAAGTTGAACACCGACGATTCCTTTTGAGTTTTTTAAATTAAGATTCAAGGAAAAAATCGGGTCACAAAGCAAACTAGCCTTAACTCCTGCCCCGTTAAGAAACTCAGCACTCTTTAAATCTCTCACTGAAACATAATCACATCTTTTGAGAATAAAAATTGTCAATAATTTTGCAAGTTTATTCTTTATCGGACCAATACCCTGAGCAAAAATTATTATCTTTTTTTTGTAACGTAAAGCCAAAAATATAACCCATAGATAATACAATAAAGATTTTAAACTTGTAACATCTTGTAAAAGACTTCCGCCACCTGAAATCAAGAAATCAGAATGTTTAATAATTCCTGAAACTTGAAAGAAATCAAACGAATTAATAGAATTAACAAAATAATTCATAGAAGTCTTACGAGGATCAGCTGACAAAACAACAACATCAAAACAATTCTTTTTAAGATAATTGATCAGCAGAGATAAAATAGCCTCATCACCAAAATTATCAAACCCATAGTAGCCTGAAACAACAACACGTTTTGACATTTAAGACCTCTCAAAAAGCGGGTAAACTTCATCTCTGAAAGGAATAGACTTGATAGCACCGACAGCTTTAGCTTGCAATCCTGCAACAATAGAAGCAAGTTTAGCGGCTTCAAAAGGAGAGCAGCCGTGAGTAATTGCGTGCAAAAAGCCACCATTAAAAGCGTCACCCGAACAAGTAGTATCACAAACATCGTCAGTATAAAAATCAGTAAACAATATAGAACCATTGTATCCTATAAAATACCCCTTGTCGGCCGCAGACTTAATCACAACAATACTTACACCCTTATCCCAAAGGAATTTAATAGCAGCATCCACAGATTCAATTGCGAGAATAGGCAAATCATGGCGAGCACTCATAAATAAAACATCTACTGAAGGAATTACCTGATCGAAATATTCTCTGGCATCATCAATTGAAAAAACATTAGGATTAAAATTAGGATCATATGCCGAAAGTATTTTAGCTTGTTTAGCAACATCAAAACAATATCTAACAACTTCTCTTGCGGATAAAGAAAGCGATTGAGTAACTCCGGTAGAGTAAACAACTTTAGCATTTTGAATATAATCCTTAGAGATATCTTCAACGGACAACCTAGCCGGAGCAGTTTTCTTTCTGTAAAAAGCAAATTCTTTTTGTTGATGACACGGTCTAGCTATCAAATAGAGTCCATTTCTATCTTCAGACATAGTAACTTGAGAAATATCCAACCCTTCAGATTTCCAAGCATCCAAAAGGAAATTTTTAAAAGCATCATTTCCAAGCTTAGTAACGAAACCGACTTTAGAACCTAATCTAACAGCCGCTACAGCAGTAGCAAGGGCATCACCGCCATAATATTTATACAGATATTCCGCATTACACAGGTTATCTTCAGCAGACAACTCAACCAGGCTCTCCCCTATTGAAATAATATCTAATTTATCTTCCATAAGTCCTCTTCAAAAGTTCAACGGTCTCCTTAACTCTTGATGTTATTTCAGAATAAGAATAACCTTCATATAAATCTCTTCCTATACCTACAGCAGTAGCACCAGCATCTATATAAGAAACAACATCAGCAAGTTTAACATTTCCCTGAGGCATGACATTAAGGAAAGGCATGGGTCTTAATAAATCTTTAACATATAGAGGTCCGCCCATAGCAGTAATAGGGTAGATTTTAACCAAAGGAATACGTGCTTTCCAAGCCTTATAAGCTTCATTAGCAGTAGAAGTTCCTGCAATATAAGGGACTTTCATATCTTTAGACAATTTAACCAAATTCATATGAAAAATTGGTGAAGAAAAACATTTAACACCTGAAGCAATAGCTGCTTGAGCTTGTAACGACGTAATAATACCACCGGCACAAATTTTTGCTCTTGATGAAACCTCACGTATTGCATCATAAACTAATGGATTTTCGACATTAACTTCTATGATATCGAGCCCACCGTCCAAAATAGCCTCGACGGTAAGAACTACTTTTTCAGGGTCATTACTTCTTATTATCGGAAATATCTTCTGTTTTGACAAAGATTCAATTAAATTTTCGTTCATAAACTATCCCTTTTTGCAAATTTATTATATCATAAAATTAGGGATAAGAAGTTTTCATGAAAAAATTAAATACAAAACTTTTTTTTATAAACTCAATAGTAATTCATTTTTTTCTCACAATTTTCGTTGTGTTGATTTCTTGGCAATTTTTTGAACCTAACGTATACAATTTCATGCACA
Organism: Candidatus Gastranaerophilales bacterium; assembly: GCA_944322875.1. Lineage (GTDB taxonomy): Bacteria > Cyanobacteriota > Vampirovibrionia > Gastranaerophilales > Gastranaerophilaceae > SIG32. The sequence continues at coordinate 2,048 of CALUQI010000053.1, read as the reverse complement.
AATTTTTCACAGCAGACAAAGTCGGTTCAGACGACATAGTTTTGATAGTAATAGACGATAAGTCAATCGAAAAACACCGATGGCCCTGGAAACGCGATTTGTATGCGAATATATTTGAGTACATAAACAAATATTCAAAACCTCAGGCAATCGGATTTGATGCGATAATATCCAATCTGGATAAAGATAACCCTGAATCTGACCAAAAACTTTTCAACACACTGGGAGAAATAGACAATTTTGTAGCGGGATTCAGTCCTCTTACTCAAGAAATTTCAAATGATAATAGGGATTATTTTAACAAATTCAATGAAAAGTTCGCAATAAATATTGAAGACAATTTAAATACTTCAACGCACATGAAATACAGGAGTATATCGAAATTTCCGCCAGAGTATTTTAATTCAATAAACTACACAGGTTCAGTAAATGCAACCCAATACTTCAACGGATATGTAACAACAAGTGACCAAATTGTAGGAATAAACGGGATTCAATATCCTTCATTTGCGCTTCGCATATACTTATTAATAAATAAAACTGACAAAATTACAATAAACAAAAACAATATACTTGTTGATAAAACACAGCTAAAAATTCCCATAACAGTGACACCTGATGCAATTCAAAGTTTTTTACACTTTTATAAAATACGAGACAACACAGAATATTCTCACAAAAAATATTCTGCAGCAGATATATTAGACTCGCTTGACAACATGAAAAAAGGTATTCCTCCAATAATAGATCCAAGCGAATTTAACGGGAAAGTAGTACTGGTAGGAGCAAACGCAAAAGCCGCAGCACTAGGGTTAGAAGATGCTTTACCCACCCCTATGCTTCAAAAGCATCCGGGAGTGGACATTCAAGCAACAAATCTAGATAACTTAATGCACAATCAATTTATTAAACAAACAACATTAAAACAAGATATTATTATTCTGGTAGTTTTAACTATAATAACATTTATTTTAATAACTAAATTAACATTTTTCCAATCACTGATAACCCTAATATGCCTTGCAATAACATACGTAATTTTTTCAGCAATAAGTTTTAAAAACGGCATTGCACCAAACGTTATCACGCCCTTAATAACACAACTGATAACAATGATATTTGCCTATTCATACAGATTCATATTAGAAGGCAGGAACAAAGAAAAAATAAAACAAGCAATGGGCAAATACCTATCACAAGATGTAATGAAGAGTGTAGTAAAGAACATCGATGACATAAAACTTGGAGGCAAAAAAGCAACAGTAACCGTACTATTTGCAGACATAAGAGGTTTTACAAGTATAAGCGAGAAACTAAGTGCAGAAGAAGTATCATTAATTTTAAACGAATATTTTACGGAAATAGAACCGATAATAACCAAATACAACGGTGTAATAAACAAATTCATCGGGGATGCAGTCATGGCGATATTTGGAGAACCCATACAGGACATAAATCATGCACGAAATGCAGTATTATGTGCTAATGAAATGTTGAAAGCAGTAGACAAATTAAGAGACAAATGGCTCTTTGAAGGCAAACCCAAAATAGAAATTGGCATAGGAATAAACACAGGTGAAGCATTTGTAGGTAACATAGGATCAGAGAAGCGTCTGGAATACACAGTAATCGGTGACATGGTAAACCTAGCAAGTCGAATTGAAAGTTACAACAAAGTATACAAAACCAACTTTTTAATTAGCAGTACAACATATTCATGCGTAAGTAACATAGCTGATGTAATAAAAATTAGCGAGGTAACGATACGCGGCAAATCAAAAAAGATGGATATTTATGAAGTTTTGAGGCTGACATAGTTGGAAAATCTGGAGAAAATAATACAAGCAATCAATGTAGAAATTAAGCACCGTTACATAGACATACACGGTAAAAAGCAGGCATTTTCCAGTTTTATAAAAAAAGAAGCCGAAAATCAATACAAAGTAACAAAAAAAAATCCCCGAGGGGCAAAAATATATGAAGCATTAAAGCATTTATATAAAAGTATGGCTTAGCTACAATGATGGATTTAGCAATATTTATTTTAT
>CALUQI010000052.1 GCA_944322875.1 Candidatus Gastranaerophilales bacterium | reverse complement strand
GTATTGATACTCAGGCTCCTATTGCTCACGCTATGAGAATGATTGGTAAAGATTGGTTTGCAGGTCTGCTTTCTGTCGGGGCTTTGTGTGCTTTAACTTCTGTTTTGTTAATTTATCAGTTAGGTACAACTAGAATTTTGTATGCTATGAGCCGTGACAGATTCCTGCCTAAGTCGCTTAGATTAATTCATAAAAAATTCAGAACGCCTCATGTCTTGACTTGGATTTCCGGTGTAGTTGTCATTATCGGTGCGTTGTTCATGGATTTGAGTATTTCGGCTGAATTGTGTAATTTTGGAACTTTTACATCGTTCATAATTATTTGTATTGCTGTTTTGATTTTAAGAAAAACAGAACCCGATCGGCATAGACCTTTTAAAGTACCATTCTCCCCGCTTTTCCCTGTTTTAGGTATCGTTACTTGCGGTGGCTTGATGCTTTATTCAATGAAATATTTGACTACTTCATCTTTGTATTTCCCTCTTTGGTTGTTTATGGGCTTTTTGATATACGTGTGTTATGGCTATAAACAGAAACGCCTTGAAGAAAAACTTAAATTTTCCAGTTCTTCAAAGATTGCCAAGTTAGAAAAAATTGAAAGGTGATTCGTACTATTGCTTTTTTTGCTTTAGTACGTAAAATGTTTGTATAGAGTAATTGATGGGGACTTTTATGATTAGGCTGAACTATAAATATGTTGATAGTGCTGTCGTTGGTTTGGAAAATGGTATTTCTGTTCAACGAGAATTCGACAACTATAAAGATATTATTGCCGGTATTATTTCAGATCTTAATAAAAGAAAAGATAAACCGGGTCAATGGCTTCAATGGATGAATTTGGGTTATAGTGAAGAAACTGTTTGGTATGTCAAAGAGTATGCCGCTTTGGTTGAAAATCGCTTTGAAAATATTCTTGTATTGGGAATTGGCGGCTCTGCTTTGGGTGGTTTGGCTTTGACGGAGGCACTCTTGAAACCTTTTTGGAATTTTTTATCTAATGAACAGCGGAATAATTATCCAAGAATATTCTTCCTAGATAATATTGATCCTGATACTATTGTAGGTTTACTTGATTTTTTAGATTTAAAGAAAACTTTGGTTAATGTTATTACTAAATCAGGTTCAACTGCTGAAACTATGTCTCAGTTTATGATTATAAAAGATAAATTAGAATCGGAATTGGGCGCTGATTATCGTAAAAATATTGTTGCAACTACTGACAAAAATACCGGGGTGTTAAAACAAATTGCTGAACAGGAAGGGTATAAAATGTTTATTATTCCCGATGATGTCGGCGGTAGATTTTCGGTTTTTTCTGCAGTTGGCTTGCTTCCGTTTGCACTTGTCGGAATTGATATTGATGACATAATTAACGGGATTAAAGATATGGATTTAGCATTAAAAAATACCGATATAAATGAAAATATTGCTGCCCAAAATGCGCTTATTCATTATCTTTTGGATTTAAAAAAAGGAAAAAGTATTTCTGTAATGATGCCTTATTCAAGCAGGCTTAAGTATGTTGCGGATTGGTACGCTCAGCTTTGGGCGGAATCTTTGGGTAAACAGCAAAATTTAAATGGTGATATTGTAAACATTGGTCAAACTCCTATTAAGGCTTTGGGTGCGACAGATCAACATTCGCAGATCCAGCTTTATAATGAAGGACCAAACGATAAGATTATTACTTTTATTAGAGTTGGTGAATTTGATAATAATCTTCAGATTCCTAACATATTTGAATATACAGGAATTGGCTATCTTGGCGGTAAATCTGTAAATGATTTGTTGAATGCTGAAGCTGATGCTACAAGAGTTGCGCTTTCTGATTTTAATAGACCTACTGTTACTATTACTTTGCCTAAGATTAATGGATATTATTTAGCACAGTTACTATATATGTTTGAGGTTCAAACTGCTATAGCAGGTTCGTTATACAATATAGATGCCTTTAGTCAGCCGGGTGTCGAGCAAGCTAAAAACTATACGTATGCTTTAATGGGTAGAGTTGGCTATGAAGAATCAGCCAATTTACTTCACGAAAAAATGAATGAGGATTTTATTTATAATGATTAATAAGATTTTAAAAATCTTAATATCAGTAATGTTTGTGCTCTTTTTTTCTCTAAATTCATTTTGTGCTGAATCATATAATGGTAGTGTGCTCAAGTCAGGAATTTCTTTATCAGAACAATTACCGTCTTATTTTTTTGGAACTTGGCGTGTAAAATCTGTCTTGATTGAAACAAATAGTCCTAAAAATTTTAAGACAAAAAATACGGATGTTTGGAACTTGTCAAAAAGTGGTGACGTCATAAATTTAAGTAATCCGTTTTCAGGTGCTTCTGCTTCTGTCACATTGGATTACGTCGGTAAAGATGCTATTAGATTCACAAGAAAAGGGAATTACGATGATAAAATATTGACAGATATAGTCGAGTTGTTCTTGAGTGAGGAAAGTTTTTACGGCAGTAATAAAATAATCTTAGAAACACTTTCTAATGTTGATAATAAAGTTATAAAAACAGTAACGGCAAGTTATAAATTAACAGGTGAAAAAATAGCAGGAATGAGTATATTAGGGAAATGAGGTTGAAATATGAAGGAATATAATTTTGATACAGTAATATTAGGTGGTGGTCCGGCAGGTTTTGCAGCAGGTATATATGCTTCGCGCGGTGCTGTTTCCACTGCAATGATTGATATTAATGTGATGGGAGGCCAGCCTTCAAATTATTTAGAATTAGAAAATTATCCTGGATTTTCAACTATTGGCGGATTTGAACTGATGGAGAAGTTTGAGGAGCATGCTGATAAGTTTGGTGTCCAGAAATTTCAGATGCAGGAAATAGAACGGATAGATTTGCTTTCTAATCCTAAAATAATTTTGACTAAAGAAGCTGAATTCAGGGCTAAAACAGTAATTATAGCAACAGGAGCAAGTCCCATGAAATTAGGCGTTCCCGGAGAAATAAATTTTGTAGGAAGAGGAGTAAGTTATTGTGCCGTTTGCGATGGCGCTTTTTACAAGAATAAAGTTGTAGCTGTTGTTGGCGGTGGTAATGCAGCAGTTGAAGAGGCTATGTATCTTACCAGATTTGCAGACAGAGTTTATTTGATTCATCGGCGTGATGCATTACGTGCAGACAAAATTGTTCAGGATCGCGCATTTAAAAATGAAAAAATTCAGTTTGTTTGGGACAGTGTTGTAAAAGAAATTAAGGGTGATAATCTTGTAAATGCTATTGTTATTCAAAATGTGAAATCTAATAAGATTTCGCAAATTGATGTGGATGGGGTTTTCCCATATATAGGTATGATGCCAAATGTTGATTACATAAATGGGCAGTTAGATCAAGATAAGGGCGGATTTATTTTAACTGATGAAACAATGAAAACATCCGTTGATGGTGTGTTTGCAGTAGGTGATGTTAGACATACACCTTTACGTCAAGTTATAACAGCAGCATCTGATGGAGCTGTCGGAGCAGTGTACGCAGTTAAGTATCTTGAAACTCTTACTGAGGTTGCTGTTTAAATAAAAAAAAGTTGCCTTATTGAGGCAACATTAAATAAACACGAGGATATTAAGAGAGAGAGTATAAAAAACTTTCTTTCTTTTCGTTTCCGCTAATTCAGAAACCGAAAATTCTCATTAACTTTTATCCAATTAAACTTTTTAAATTTCCCTTACATATTTATAAACATTTTTTTTATATAAAAATTGCTACTAAAAAAAATAATGTTACGTTTTTGTTACATTGTTTTTTATTTCGAAATTATAAGAATTTTGTCATACAGGAATAAGAATGTTATAATGTGGAAATAGTGGGGATAAGTACATGTCAGATAATGTTTTTGATGTAATAGAATTTTTAAAACGAGCTGTATCTATAGGCGCATCAGATGTGCATTTGCATGTTGGAGAGCATCCTGTTGTGCGTCGTGATGGTAAAATTATAAAAATTGATATGCCTGTTTTGAGTGAAATTGACATAAAAAATGCTTGTGTTACTCTTGCTCCACAACATTTTGAGGATACTGTTAACCATGTTTTTGATATTGATTTTGCTTATGAAATACAGGGTGTTGCAAGATTTAGGGTTAACATTTCAAGACAATTAGCAAAATTTGCGATTGCGTTGAGAACAATTCCGTATAATATTAAAAAACTTTCAGAGTTACATCTTCCCGAGACTATAAATCAGTTTGCTGAATTGAGTAATGGATTAGTTTTAGTTACAGGTCCTACAGGATCAGGCAAGTCCACAACTCTTGCGGCGATGTTGGAACATATTAATTCTAATTTTCAAAAACATATTATTACAATCGAAGATCCGGTTGAATTTATTTTTAATAATAAAAAGTCGATTGTTTCTCAGCGCCAGTTACTTATTGATACGCCTTCTTATTCGGATGGAATAAAGTATGCTTTGAGGCAGGATCCTGATGTAATTTTTATAGGTGAAATAAGAGACAGAGAGACTGTAAGTAGTGTTTTAAAAGCCGCAGAAACAGGTCATTTGGTTTTTGCTACAATTCACACAAATAACGCAATTCAAACAGTTAATAGAATTATTAATATGTTTAATCCTGCGGATAGACCATTCATCCGAAATCAGCTTGCTGAAATTTTGCGTGGTACTATTTCCCAAAAGTTAGTCCCGCTTGCAAGCGGTGTTGGAAGAAAACCTGCTTGTGAGGTTCTTGTAGTTACTTCTACTGTCAAGGATTTCATAGAGAAGAATAATCTTGAACAAGTTTATGATCTTGTAAAAAAAGGTTCGTTTAATAATATGTTAACTTTGAATATGTCTTTGTACAGCATGTTGCAGAGAAAAGAAATTGATGAAGATGCGGCTTTATTAGCGTCAAGCAATAAAAATGAGCTAAAACAGATGATAAGAGGTGTATTTTACGGGACAGGCATGGGATAGATAATGAATAATTTTGTAACAGATGCAATAAATTTAAAATCGTATAATCTTTCTGAATCTGATAAAATCATCGTAATGTATTCAAAAGATAAAGGGCTTATTAAAGGCGTAGCTAAAGGTGTCAAGAAACCTAAGAGTAAGTTAGGCGCGCGTATGGATTTACTTGTTGCAAATAAGTTGATGTTGTACAAGGGGAAATCTCTTGACAGAATTTGTCAAGCTGATGTTCTTAATACTTTTAATAATACAAGACGTGATATGGATAAGATTTTTTATTCAATGTATGTTTCTGAAATTGTAAATAATTTCGGATTAGAGGATGATCCTTGCTCAAAGGAGATTTATGATTTGCTTTATGTGACATTAGAATCAATTTCTAACGCAAACTCAAAAGTCGAGATTCTTATATCATGTATGAAGTTTCAGTTGAAGATGATGCAAATATCGGGATTTGGTATAGAATTTGAGAGTTGTCTTTGTTGCAATGAGCCAATTTCAGACGAAAATATGTATTTTTCTTCGCGTATGGGTGGTGTTGTATGTGAAAAATGTAATGAAACATTGCATTTAAAGACGATGATGCATTACAAGATTAGAGATTTTTTAAATGCACTTGTCCAGTATGATTTTAATTTCAAGTCAGAATATGAAGCAAAAGCAACAGAAAAAGTATGTATGGTTTGTTTTGGACTTTTGAAAGAATATATCAGCAATCATTCATCCAGAAGATTTAATACGTCAGACGTATTACAGGAAGTTTAATTTTTAAGATGTTTAGGTTTATAAGCTATGTATGCAAAAACGAGGCAAGTTATGCCAAATAGAATTCCAAACCCCATAGTTGTGTGATAAGCATTGAGAAAAGCTGTACTGTATTCTTGAGAAAGTGAGAGAAATAATTCCCTGAATTCTTCAAAAAGAGTAATCGTAACAGCAACACCTAAGATGTTTCCCATGTTTCTGGAAAGTGCCAAAATGCCACTGGCTATCCCTAAATCTTTTTTTTGAACACTTGTCATAATTGCATTATTGGAAGGCGATTGAAAAAGCCCGTTACCTATTCCCATAATACCGGAGGCTAATATAATTTCCCAAACGGGAGTTGATTTATTAAAGGTAGAAAATATTATCAGTGCAACTATGTATACAATGGGGCCGGCTAAAGTAAGATATCTGCTGCCGTATTTTCCTGCAAGGCTTCCGCTTATAGGAGCTGCAAAAGAAAGTGTTAGCGAGTACGGAAGTATCAGTAATCCGGAAGTAAAAGCATTTAATTTAAGGATTTCCATAAGGTAAAACGGTAAAAGTATACTGTTGGTGAACATAGCCATATAAGAGCACATTACTGCTAAATTGCCGAATGTAAAAGGTCTGATTTTAAATATGGAAAAGTCAATCAACGGATAATTTATGCGATGATCTCTTATATAGAACATACTTCCAAAAACAAGAGTAATGACTCCGAGAGAAATTATTTTAAATGAAGTCCATCCCCATTGGTAACCTTGCGAAATTGCAAGTAAAAGAGCAAACAGGCTGACAGTGAAGTATATGAACCCTTTGTAGTCAAATTTAAATGATTTTTGTTTAGTAACATGTGAAGGTAAAATTTTCCAAGCATAATAGGCACCTGCTAATGCAACAGGAATACAAGGTACAAAAACAGCATGCCAAGAAAATTTATGGATAAGCATACCGCCGATTGCAGGTCCGAGCATTCCTCCTATTGCAACAAGACATCCGTTTAGGCCCAGTGCTTTACCCCTTCGTGCATTTCTAAATATGGTAGCTATAATGGCTTGTGCATTTGACAACATTACAGATGCTCCAAGTGCTTCAAAACATCTGGCTATTATTAACATAGCGTAATTTATTGATATGAAACTAAAAAAAGCACCTGCAGCAAATACTGAAAATCCTATTGCATATATTTTGTTTTTAGGAAATATGTCACCAAGTTTCCCAAAAAAAGGTAAGAATATAGTTAAAGTAAGCATGTAGCCTATCATTACCCACTGAATTTGCGATAAACTAACATTAAGATCTTGCGACATCGGGTATAGTGCAAGGTTAACGCTTGATGAGTCAAGCATTGCTATGAAATTACCTATCGCAGTGACTATAAACATTGTCCATTTTATTTGAGATGTCATAGTTCAATTATATTTGTTAAATTACTAATGTAAATTAATTATTGCCTAATTATTAGAATTCAGTTATAATTATCATATTGGAGGTAATGATGTATTCTATAAAATGTAATAAAAAAGCATTTACTTTGGCAGAAATGCTAATTGTGATGCTAATATTGACAATTATATTGGCTGCCTTTGCACCTTTGATGACCAAAAGACGTACAGCGGACACTTCAAGCCCATGGCGTTATGTAAGTGATAATTCGTCTGATATATATTACGGACTTGGTGCAAAGCAAACCGCTATGATTGGTCAAAATAAAAAAGGTAATAATGACCCCGAAAACAGATTGACTTTAAATACCTCCGGTTCTGACCAGTACCATATGCTGTTTAAAACAGGTAATTCCATTGATGGTGGTTTAAGGATGTCATCTTCAGGATTGCGAATAAGTGAAGTTCGAGAAAATAATGATCCTGGAGGAACGACTGTGGTGGGGAGGTCGTCTTTTCCAAATGGGACAGGTATGAATAATAGCGTTTTTGGCGTGTTGTGTCTTCATTCAGCAACATCTGCTCAAGATAATTCGGCTTTTGGCTATGAAGCTTTGATGTTGAATAGTACAGGTAACAGTAATGTAGCGATTGGTAATTATTCTCTCTTGGATAATACAACAGGTAGTAATAACACTGCAGTAGGTTATGCTGCCTTAAATTTCAATACAACGGCCTCTGAATTAACAGCGGTAGGATCTGGTGCATTAGGCCGTAATAAGACAGGTGGTCAAAATACGGCAATTGGGTATAGGGCACTTTATAGTAATGTTGATGGTGGTTCCGGTATATCTGTTGGCCACTATGGTAATAGAGAAGGTAATACGGCGGTTGGTTATAACGCACTTTATAGTTCTAATTCATCATATTCCAATACTGCAATTGGTGTGAATGCTCTTTATTCTACAGTTGGTAGTAATAGCGCACAATATGGATCTGCTAATACTGCTGTCGGTAATAATGCTTTGTATTCAAATAATGATGGATTTTTTAATACAGCAGTTGGTTATGATGCCATGCGTAATAATCTTGCTGGGTTATATAATGCAGCTTTAGGGTATAGTGCTTTGTATAGTAACACTTCGGGCAGTTCTAATACCGCAGTTGGTTATTTAGCATTGAATTCAAATCAAGAAGGGATTGATAATACTTCTCTTGGTGCTTATGCTTTAGGTTCAAATATTTCCGGTAGTAATAACGTTGCTATAGGAAGGGATGCTTTATTGTATAGTACAACAACAAGTTCAAACACCGCGGTTGGGTATCAAGCTTTAATGTCAAATTCTGCAGGTTCAAGTAATGTAGCTGTCGGAGCTCAGGCAATGTATAGTAACACAGATGGATCTTATAATACATCAGTTGGTAAGGATGCGTTACGTGGTAATACTACCGGAAATAGTAATACGGCAGTCGGTTATTATGCGTTAGCTGCCAATACTACCGGCTCTGCTAATACGGCAGTTGGTAATAATGCGTTAAATTCCAATACTACCGGAACTTATAATACAGCACTTGGTGGTACGGCCCTGCTTTCCAATACTACCGGCTCTTCTAATACGGCACTTGGTTATTTTGCATTATTTTCTAATACTACTGGTAATCAAAATACAGCAGTTGGTACTGCTGTGTTATCTCCCAATACTACCGGCTCTTATAATACGGCATTTGGTTATTATTCGTTAAATGCTAATACTACCGGAAAGGAAAATGTCGCGCTTGGTCGTTATGCTCTTAGGTCTAATAAAACCGGGAATTATAATGTTGCAATTGGTAACGAATCTTTGAATGATGCAACATCCGGTACTTATAATGTAGCAGTGGGTTATGGCGCCTTAAAAAAGGTATATGGCAGTGGAAATGTTGGGTTAGGACAGAACGCATGTTCTGAGTTGACCAGTGCTAGTTATATAACTTGTATTGCTTCACAGAGGACTTACTTTCCGGTAACTTCTTATGCTGCTTATATCGGGGGATTGCCTAATGGCGTGTACGGTCATACTTATTATATGTATTTAGGTGATGCTTATACAACCGTTAATATTGAGGGGTCGCTTGTTGCTCCTAATTTTTCGCAATCTTCGGATAAGAGGCTTAAGAATATTGGTATGCAATATAACAAAGGGCTTGATGTTATCAGAGAAATGAATGTATTTAACTTTACTTGGAAAAAGGATAAAGACAAAACTTCGCATATTGGAATTATGGCACAAGATTTGCAAAAAATTCTTCCTGAAGCTATTTCTAAAGATCCTGAAAATTATTTGACCATCAAGTCTGAATATATAACTTACACAATTTTTAATGCTGTAAAACAACTTGATAATTTTGTTCAGGGAATCTTAAATGAGTTAAAGGTTATGTATGAAAAAATTACCGGTATAGATAACAGGGTTAAAAATCTTGAACGTGAAAACAAAGAGTTAAAAGAACAACTGTTAAAGATGAATGACAGACTTGAAAAACTTGAAAATCGTATTTAAAAAAACTCCCTTTCGGGAGTTTTTTTAGTGCTTAATCCAATTTTCAATTATTTTAAGCGGTGATCTTGTCAATGCCAGTGACCAAGACTTTATATCTTTTGTAATTACGCTTCCGGCTCCTATGTTTGCTCCCTCATCCAGACAAACCGGCGCAACAATGACGCTATTTGAACCTATTTTTACATTATCCTTTATAGTTGTTTTGCTCTTTACGTTTGTTATGGGATTAAAGTTAGCCGTAATTGTTCCGGCTCCTATGTTAACGTGGGAACCAACTTCACTGTCTCCTATGTAGGATAGGTGTCCTGCATTTGTGTTTGATGATATTTTTGACTTTTTAACTTCAACATAGTTCCCTATTTTCACGTTATCGGCTACTTCCACATCTCCTCTAAAATGTGCAAAAGGACCTATTTTACAGTTGCTGCCTATTTTGTTTTTGCCTTCCAAATATGTTGATGGGTATATTATTGTGTCTTTCCCGATTTCTGTATCTTCGGATATCCAAGTATTGCTTGGATCTACTATTGTTACACCGTTTTCCATCAGTTCGGTGAGTTTCCTTTTGTTCATCATTCGGGTTGCTTCGGCAAGATTTTGACGTGAATTTATTCCGTATATTTCGGTGTTGTCATCCAAAATGTATCCGTTTACTTTTAATCCTTGTGATTTACCCCATTCAATTATATCCGTCAGATAATATTCGCCTTGTGCGTTGTTCGGTTTTAATTGTGTAAATACGTGTTTTATTTTTGCCCAGTTTATACAGTATATCCCGGCATTAACTTCTTTGATAGATTTTTGTTCAACTGTGGCATCCTTTTCTTCTACAATGCATTTTATGCTATTATCGTTTTCTCGAATTATTCGACCGTAATTTGTTGGGTTGTCGAAAATTGTACTCATTACTGTTATATCGGATTCTGTTTTTTGATGATATTCAACAAATTCCTTTAGAGTTTTTTCTCTTATTAAGGGAGTGTCACCGCATAATATGAGTATTTGTCCTGTATATTCTTCAAGATACGGGCATACCATTGAAACTGCATGGCCGGTACCTAGTTGTGGTGTTTGTAGTATCGTTTTTGCTTTTTTATATCCTTTTTTTACGTATTCTTCGACTTGTTCTGCTTGATGACCAACTATTACAAATGATTCATCGGCAATTTCGTTTACGTTATCAAGTACGTATCCAAGTAGTGTTTTGTCCATAATTTTGTGCAGAACTTTTGGGGTTTCCGACTTCATTCTGGTTCCTTTGCCTGCGGCTAAAATAATAGTTTTTAGTTCCATAGTTTTCTCCCTTAATCACAATAATTTTAGCACAAGAATATTATTTTTGTGATATTTTAAACGTATGGTTACTTCTTTAAAAACTGCAGTCGTTGCAATGAGCGGCGGGGTTGATAGCTCGGTAGCGGCTTTGTTACTGAAAAATCAGGGGTATAATGTGGTAGGGCTTACTGGTAAAATGTTGCCTGATCAGGATTCTGTTTCTAATAATGCCTATGGTGTTGCAGAAAAATTAGGAATTAAATTAATTACACTTGATGTCGCTGATATTTTTAGAAAATGTGTTATTGAGTATTTTGAAAATTCATATCTTCAAGCGAAGACCCCAAATCCTTGTATTGTTTGTAATAAGTTTATTAAATGGGGAGCTTTATTTGATTATGCGGTTAATTGCCTGAATGCTGATGTCTTTGCTACCGGACATTATGCCGATATTAGGTTCGATAACGGATTTTATAAGATTTTTCCGGCGAAAGATTCGCTTAAAGATCAGTTGTATTTTCTCTATAGACTTTCGCAAAAACAATTATCCAAAACCGTTTTCCCCTTGGCAAATTTTAGTAAATCTGAAATTAAAAATATTGCTGTAGAATATGATCTTCCGCCTAAAGATTCAAAAGAAAGTCAGGATATCTGTTTTATCCAAAAACCTTTGACTACAAAAAAATATTTAAACAAGCATTTTGGTGTTAAGCCTGGTAAGTTTGTTGAAATTACTTCTGGTAATGTTCTTGGAAACCATAACGGTGCTTATTTCTATACTATCGGACAAAGAAAAGGTATTGGTATCTCTGCACCTTATCCATTATATGTAGTCGGGATTGACGGTCAAAATAATATTGTTTATTTAGGTAAGGATACTGATAACTTTAGCTCTTTTGTTTCGTTAAATGATATTAATTTTTTATATCCCGTATCAAATAAACATTTTGATGCTTTAGTTAAAATCAGGTACAATATGCCTGCTGTTAAGGCAAGTTGCTCTGTTTTGGATAATGTTATTAACGTAAGTTTTTATCAACCGGTTAATTCGGTTACTCCCGGTCAGTCAGGTGTTCTTTATGATATTAACGATGGTCATCTTTTGGGTGGTGGGATTGTTACATAACTTGTAAAATATTTTTCATAGTTGTATTATGTTTTT
>CALUQI010000051.1 GCA_944322875.1 Candidatus Gastranaerophilales bacterium | reverse complement strand
AAATAAATTATAATATAATAATTATTCCTTTTTTTATATTGTATAAAGACCTGATTTTTTTTCAAGTATTAAAAGACTTGACACGAATCTTGATGATGTATAATGAAAGTGTATCCCGACTAAGGGACAAGAGCGGAAGTAATAATGGATTCTGCAAAGCATTGATAACCGTTCAGATGGATTATGTTTGTATCCTGCGTTATTAACAAAACTTCACAATTGGGGTTATTTTAGCAATTTTATTTTTTCACGAAACTCTATATATATAGAAGGTGTGTTAGGTATGAAAGTAGAAAAAGTTAACAATAATTATATGGGGACTCTCAAAAACAATTTTGGGACGAGCCGCATATCAAATTCTACTAACTTCACAGGTAACATACCATCTGCGGTACAAAAAGTTCAAACTGATGATATTGTAAACACATTAAAAGGGATGATGGGTGGAGGTTTCAAGTTTATGAACTTCATCAAAAAACAGGAAGGTGAAGTTTTTAATACCATATTCAACTCAATAGGAACAGGTTTAATAGCACCAATATTTATCAAATGGAATCCTTTATCCAAAACAGATAAAGACACCCGCACATACTCGGCATGGAGACAACCTGTTTCTGCAGTATTAGCAATCGCAACTCAAGCGGCTGCTGTTGTTCCTTTTAATTCGCTAATTTCAAAATGGTCTAACGAGGGGTCTTTACCACAACATCTTAATACAACAATATTTAACGATGCTAAATATCTTACAAAACAAGTTAAGCGTCTTTCACCCAATTTAGATAAGAATGCCGTAAAAAAAGAGGTCGCTAACATTCAGAAAAAGCAAGCTGAAGATTTAGTGGATATGATTAAAAACGGAGAAATAATAATTCAGGTTAAAAACGGTAAACCAATCAGCATCAAAGAAAATGATCCTATCTTTAAAAAAGCGACACTAGATACCCTTAACAAATTAATAGAGAAACAGGAGGAAGAATTCAAGAAATGTAATGAAATAAAGGCACCCAAAAAGATTGAACGTGCAAGATTTTACAAAGCACACAAACAAGAAGCAAAAGAATTATTAGAAAATCTAAATTCAAAACTTGACTCACTAATATCTAGACAAAACATAACATCGCCAGGTATTTCAAGGCAATACAGAAATTACTTAAACAAAACGATTAAGAATCTAAAGAAATCAAATGCCAATCCTGAACTAATAAACTTGGTAAAAGAAGTAAAAGGAAGGCTTGCTGGAGACTCATTGGGTCCGGTAAAAGGCAAACTGAGCGGTATGATTGATGATTTAAACACGTACAGCAAGCTTAATGATGTAGAAATCTATGAATACATTCACACCAAACAGATAAAACCCAGAGAAGAATCGATCAGTAATGTTTTGGAATTTTTAAAAGGCATAAGAGACAAAATAAATAAAAACGAAATGACTGTTGCTCAGGCAGACCAAGCAATAAAAGACAAAATAAAAGCACTAAAAGCAGCCAATCAAAAATCCAGATTAGAGGAATATGTAAAAGATTTTGCAAAACAAGTTGCAGAAACATACAAAGAAGGAGTCAAACGCAACATTTCAGGATTTAAAGCACAAACCGGTTTAATTGTAGCATTATGTATGCTTCCAATAACTTGCAGCCTATTAAATTGGATTTATCCAAGGTTTATGGATTGGGCATTTCCAAATCTTTCAAACAAAAAACATAACAATGTTGCAAAAGATTTTGTAAACAAAGCAGCTCAAAATACAGAGGTGAAACCATGATCAAAATTGGTAAAATAGTTGAAAAACCACTGCATAAAGTTGTTAATGGGCTGGCAAATACAAAAATATCCAAAAACATTTGCAACAAATATTATCAAGACAACCGTAGTTTTATAAACGGACTTGGAGTAGCATCAATAGTACTAAGAGACGGATACGGTTGTTACTTATACGTAAAACAAAGCTTAAACAATAAAAATATACCCGAAGACAAACGGAAGTTTGTTGCAGCTTTAGACTTAGCTAACGGAGGACTAATGATAGCAATGCAGCTTTTGATGTTCTTTACCGTTTCAAACAAAAAAGTTCAAGGGAAAATGTTTGATGCACTTTTCGGAAAGATATTCAACAGCCGTTCTGCGCAAAAGGGATACAAAGCTATTTTAAACAATTTGGATTTGTGTAAAGGCATGACAGGCCCTCAATTCCACGAAGCATTTGGTAAAACCAAAAAAATAGCACAAGATGCCTTCAGTTACGTAACCTCGCTTGCAGCAGCAACAATACTCGGAAAACGTATGATTGTTCCGTTTATAGCAACACCGCTGGCTGATAAAACAAAAGCTTGGATGAGTAAAAATGATAAGCCAGCCCAAATACATCCTGATACCAAAAACAATTATAACGAAAATCCGCCAATGAAGGGTAAAAACACTAATAATTCAGATACGACAAATCTCCTAAAAAGATATAAATTATCTGCATAAAACGGAATTAAAAGCAGTAAAATATCGAAAAAACCACACTTTTAACATAAAGTCACAGAAATTAAAAAGGTTTTGTCTGATTGAGTTTTATTCTTAAATCTCTAAAGCGAGCAATATCTTCTTGAGTTTTTCCGGAATCTTTAAATACCGCCTGAGCAGAAGGATGAACCATTAATACATAATCCATATGGATTTCTAAAAAATTATATCTTCTTGGTGATTGATTTGCATTTCTAGGGTATATCTCAGCGTTGGTAACAGCAAGGAATCTTCTTTCCCTGTCATTCAACAAATCAGTTAATTCTCTGTTAGTATTAGTATATTTAGACACATGGACAATACCCTTAATATCGTGATCAACGGTCAATATACTAACTTCTATAGGTACAGTATCAATATTTTTAGCCATTTAATTACCTCACAAAGAAAGTATATTATACTTTAATAAAAAAGTCTATATGTAAAGATTTATATCTTAATTTTCTTTTTTAACCTTGCGCCATAAGCTTCATGGACATCAACAATCGCAATAAGAGCATTTTGATCAATTTCTTTTATAATTTCCTTCATATTAGACATTTCAAGACGGGAAATAATGCAATAAATCATTTTCTTATCAATGCCTGAATAACCACCCTGACCATACAAATAAGTAATTCCTATATCCAATTTTTCAATTAAGGCTCTGCCAATATCTTCGGACTTATCACTAATAATAGCAACAGACTTAGAACTATTAAGACCTTCAATCACGATATCAATGACTTTAAAAGCAATGAAATAAGTAAGCATGGAATACATAGCCTTACCCCATCCAAATACGATGCCGGCGCCACAATAAATAAAAACATTCATCACCATAATAAATTCGCCGATTGAAAAACCCCATTTTTTAGATAGAACCAGAGATAAAATTTCAGTCCCGTCAAGAGAACCATCATTTTTCAAAATAATACCGACACCAACCCCCAGAACTACACCGCCAAAAACAGTTGCCAAGAGCAAATCATTCGTAGCAGGATGACCATGAAAAACATTGAGTGCAAGAGAAAACACCAAAACAGCGTAAAAAGTTTGCAAAACAAATTTTTTTCCCATTTTGGTAAAAGCAAGACAAATAAAAGGAAAATTAATCAGAACAACAATAATTCCCAAATTTTTACCTGTCAAGTAGCTTAAAATCATTGAAATACCAATCACACCGCCATCAATAATATTATTAGGGACAAGGAAACTATCAATAGCTGCAGCCGCAACACAAGCACCTATTGATAAAAAGAAAATCTTTTTTAACAAGTTCGTAAATTTCAATTTTAAATGTTTTTCCTTATCTTGCATAATCATCTCTTCTTAATAGTAATAAAATTATTCAAATTAAATACAACTTTTTTTGCATCATCAGATGTTTTAACCCCTAATATATTTTCCAAATCAGCTTTTAAACTAACCAAGTCCTCATATTTTTTTAATGAACCATCCATAGAAATAGACACATCACCTGTTTCTTCAGAAACGACCAAACAAACAGCATCACTAATTTCTGTCATACCGATAGCAGCTCTATGGCGAGTACCATATTTCCAGCTCAGTTTAGGATCTTCTGTCAAAGGTAACAACACACCGGCAGAAATAATCTTGTCACCACTAATAACAACGGCACCATCGTGAAGCGGAGTGTTCGGATGGAATATTGTCAAAAGTAATTCTGTAGAAACATCTGCATTCAAAACCGTCCCCACATCATAGTATGTATTGCTTAAGTCATTTTGAAAAACTATTAATGCACCAGTATGTGATTTAGAAAAATATTTAACAGATTCAATAATTTCCTTAAGAACATCAATATTTCTGGTATCATTATTCTTTGCAGAATTATCAAATAACCTGTTAATAAAATCCACTTGTCCCAAAAATCCTAAAAATCTTCTCAATTCAGGCTGAAATATAACAATCAAACTGAGTGAAACAACCGTAACGATGGCTTTTAAGAAAACACCCAGAATTCTTAAATCAAAACGAATTAATATTTCACTAAATATCCACAAAAATATTAAAAAGAATGCACCCTTAACAAACTTTTCTGATTGGGTATTTTTAATAAATTTTTTATAAAACAACCAAAGAATAAGAAAAATAATAAAAATTTCAGCCATATTTGTCCAATTAAAGGACAAATCCAACGTACCTATTAAACTTTGAATATAAGCTGAAAATTCTGAAATCATACTAAACTAACCTACTTGGAACCGCATCATGAGAAATTAAGTCATCTAATGTCTCTCTAAGTACTATAATATCAGATTGAGAATTATTTACAAGTACCATGGCAGGTTTTTGCACTCTATTGTAATTAGAAGCCATGGAATAATTATAAGCACCGGTATTAAAAACACACAAAATATCACCAGACGAAGGATTTGGCAATGCAATATTTTTTATCAAAACATCACCTGATTCACAGAATCTACCTGCGATTGTAACATTTTGTAAAGCATCAAGAACATCGGGTTTATTTGCGATTACTGCAGAATATAATGCTTGGTACATAGATGGACGAGGGTTATCGGACATACCACCATCGACGGCAACGTATTTAGTACCATTGGGCACCTGTTTAGAACTACCGATAGTATACAAAGTTACACCTGATGTAGAAACAATACTCCGACCAGGTTCTATGAACAATACCGGCGGATTAATATCGTACTCAGACACCGCAGCATTTAATCTTGAGATAATAACATCAGCGATTTGATCCGTAGACGGAGGATTGTCAGTTTCGGTATATCTAACACCCAAACCGCCACCTATATTTATTTCATCTAAGATGATACCATATTTTTTTTGTATTCTTACCATTTCAGAAATAATAATGTCGATGGCATCTCCATAAACTGACACTTCAAAAATTTGTGAACCAAGGTGAGCATGCAGACCATGCAATTTTAAATTTTTACACTCCCTTATAACTATATCAACAGCGTTATCAATCTGAGACAAATCAAAACCGAATTTTGAATCAAGGTGACCTGTTTGTATATATTCATGCGTATGGCATTCCAACCCTGGAGTTATCCTTAGTAAAATATCGACTTCGACATTATTTTCTTCAGCAATTTGATTTAATAGCGAAAGCTCATAAAAATTATCAACTGATATTCTTCCAACACCAAGATTTATGGCTAACAACAATTCTTCACGAGATTTATTATTTCCATTAAATATAACTTTTGACATATCAGTTCCGGATTTATAGACGGTATAAATTTCACCGGCAGAAACGACATCAAAACCAAAGCCTTCATCAGAAATAATTTTTGAAGTAGCAACGGTACACAAGGATTTTGAAGCAAACATCAACCTTGTATTATTATATGCAGAAAACGATTTTTTATAATCTTTACAAATACTTCTAATCGTATACTCATCAAGAACATAAAGAGGAGTACCGTACTTTACGGCAAGCGAGACCAAATCACAACCACCAATCTCTAAATGTCCTAATGAATTAATATGTGTTGATAATGGTTTAATTGACTGGTTCGTACTCATAACAAAATCCTCTAAGATAAAAATAGCATAAATTAAAATATTTTTTCAAGTATTAAAGAAAAACAAACAAAAAAAGAAAAATACGTATTGATATTACGAGCAAGAAAAAGTCTCAAATAAAAGCTTTGGGAACCTTCGGAAACAATATGTTTCCAATTATCGAGAGGATAGTACCACCAAGATATTTCAGGCACGGAATTTTTATCTTTAATATATAAAACAAGGGAATTATAAAGTCGAACAACAAGAGGTAAAGTCAAGAAAGAAATAAGAATAAAATAATTATGAGAAATGAAAGCGAATAAAATCGTACAGGCAAAACCTAAGGCATAAAAAAGAAATAACATTAAAAGTGCAATATTTTTATTTTCAAAAGCACAGGCTAAAGTTTTTTTATGAGCACACAAATCACCATCATAATCCAACAGAGTATGGGTATATAAAAACGCAACCACAAACAATGCCACTGCAAAAGAAAGTATTAAAATATCAAGGGAAAAGGACTTATTCATAGAGTAAAAAACACCTTCAAAAAGTAAAGGACCATATGTAATAAAAACAGCAAGTTCACCTAAACCAACCATAGTAAATTTAGAATAAAACACAACAAAAAAAGCAGCTAAAAAAGCTATCCAAATGACACCAACACCTGCAAGAAATGTTAAAATCAACCCCAAAAAAGCGGCAATTGACAAAAACAAAACACCCATAAATAGCAGTTTATTATGAGAGATAGAACCATCTCTAATAAGCTTGCATTTACAAACTTGTGCAGAATTCATAATTTCAGGACTGGCAACAAGTATTTTGTAATCAAAGTAATCATCAAAAATATTAGCAGAAAGATGCGCACAAGAAACTCCCAAAAGCGCTATGAAACCATTAACAGGGCTTCCGCCTTTTAACAACGCAAAAATAAAAGCAACAAACCAAGACATAATAGTAACGGGCAAGGCAAAAGCACGAGAACAATTCAACCAAAACACAATCTTACTTATCATTGCAAAATACTACCTATACCAACAACATTTTCGTAACTTGCCCCAGCCTCAAGAATTTCTTCCGCCGTGAGTCCAAAAAGTGTAATCAAATGGTACGCTTCATTATCACCATTATTAAGCATATCCACAACCGATTTAACAGCTTCTTCTCTGGAAAGTTTTGAAAACCTGTCATTAATACCTAAATGTAAACTTCTTTTCTTTGCTTTCCCCACTGATTAAAACCCTTTCCTAAAGGCTAACAATGCCGCACCAATCATCCCGGAATAGTTACCCGCCAAAGCTTTAACAACTTTAGTAGGAGTAGTAACAATCTGGTTATTAACATTGGCAGTAACAAAATCGACATCAACAAATTCAGCCATAGAACCGGACAGAACTACAATATCAGGGTCAAAAATGTTGGCAAGACCAACAACACCGTCAATTATATCACTTTGCCATTGTTCAAATATTTTCAACATAGTAGGATCATTATCTTCCTTACCTTTAATAATATCATAAGTAGTAATATTTTTATCGTTAGAAATTTCCACACCCGTAAGTTTTAAACCGGTACCCGAGCAATAAATTTCAAAGCAATCCCAAGAGCCGCACGTACACTTTCTATGTTTATCATTACGCATTTTAAAATGCATTTCGCCAGCAGCACCACTTTTTCCTTTCAAAAGTTTACCATTAACTATAATCCCTCCGCCGACACCGGTTCCCAAAGTTAACATCACGGAATTCAAAAACCCTTTTGACGCACCAATAGAATACTCTGCCCAAGCAGCACAATTAGCATCATTTTCAACAAAAACAGGCTTATTAGAGAGAGCTTTAAAATCGGTAGAAGGATATTCACTGGCAATATTGCCTGTAGAACCTAGTATTTTATCATTTGAATTATTAACAGCACCACAAGTAGAAAACGCTACAACATCAACCTGATTTTCGTATTCATTTATAATATCAGAGAAAATCTTTATTATATCATTGTATTCATTAGGCGTATGAAATTTACGGACATCAGCAATAATCCTCCCATTTTCATCAACAAGAGTATAATAAATTTTCGTACCTCCAACATCAATAGCAAGTGCTTTTCTCATTTTACCCCCTTTGCACGAAACGTTTAGTAATCAACTGGGGTCTTGTAATAGCAGAACCAATAACAACACAATGAGCACCGGCATCAAACGCCGAATCTACTTGTTCAGGTTCCCAAATTCTGCCTTCAAGCACAACCGGAATATTAACCTGCGCAACAAGCTTTTTAAGCAGAGGCAAATCCGGTCCTGAAGGAGAAGATACAGATTCCAATGTATAGCCTGCGAGAGTAGTTGACAATATATCAGCACCTAAATCTGCAGCAGCAATACCTTCTTCCAAAGTTGATACATCAGCCATTGCAATTTTTTTATTTATATGTATGTATTTAATCATTTCAGACAAAGAAGCCTTATTTGGACGAATTCTTTGTGTTCCGTCGAAAGCAATCACATCGGCGCCGGCATCTACAAGTGAAATAACATCTTCCAATGTCGGAGTAATATACACAATCTCCTTGTAATTTGCAGGAATAATATCCGGCTTAGTAATCCCAATAACCGGAACATCAAATAAAGCCTTGGCATTTTTTACATCTCTAACACCGGCCACACGCAACCCGCCGGCACCGCCTTTTACCACAGACTTCATCATTGCAACCATACACTTTTCTAAATATAAAGGTTCACTTGGCATTGCTTGGACAGACACTACAACCTTATTTTTCAATCTTGCTAAAATGTCCATACAAATATTATAACCTAAAAAAAAGTTTTTAGGTTATAATAAATTTAAAAGAGGTAATATGAAAAAAAGTTTAATAAAATATCCGTTTTTGACTAAAGAAGTTGAATTATACGAGCTCGATAACGGGCATACAATAGTTTTGGCACATAAAGAGGGTACTCTTGCGAATATCAGTACTTGGGTAAAAACCGGATCTATAAACGAGAATGACCAAAATAATGGTATTTCACACTTTTTGGAGCATTTAATGTTCAAAGGAACCCATAAGCACAAAGCCGGAGAATTTGATAAAATACTTGAAGCAAAAGGGGCAATAGTAAACGCTGCAACTTGGAAAGATTATACCTTCTACTATGTAACATTACCTAAGGGTGAGGAGTGTGATAATTTAAAATTAGCTATCGAACTTCATGCTGATATGATGTTAGATCCAATATTACCTTATGAAGAGATAGGTTCTCCTTTTGATATAAATGACAACACAGTAAATGAAAAACGTGAAAGACATGTTGTTATAGAAGAAATCAGAATGAGAAAAGATCAATCTTGGACAAGAGTTTATAACATATGTAACTACAATATGTACACAAAACACCCATACAAACGTGATGTAATAGGAACACCTGAAATCATCTCAAAAGTTACTCGTGAAGACATAATGGATTATTATAATAAATATTACACGCCTTCAAACATGACAACAATAGTTGTAGGAGATTTTAATCACCAAGAAATCCTTGATTTGTTGATAGAAAAATTTAATTTCAATGGGAAAAAAGGTGTTCCATCAATAGAATTTGAACAGGACAACCCAGTACAAAACACAAAATATATAGAAGAAACTTCCAATATAAATACATCCTATGCCATGTTCGGTTGGCTTGGTCCTAAAGCCGGCAATTTAAAAGAAACAATCTGTCTTGATCTAATAAGTACGATACTGGGAGACGGCAGCAGTTCCAGACTATATCAAAATTTAATTGAAAAGCCTATAAATCCTATTTTCAACATGATTAGCTCAGAACACTACCAATTCAAAGATGGAAACAACTTTTTCATACAAGCAAACTTCAAGCCTGAACGGAAAGAAGAGGCAATTAACCTAATAAAATCCCAGCTTAAAAATTTACTAATAGAAAAAATAACCGAACACGAATTGTTAAAAGCCAAGAAAAAATTCAAATCAAAATTTGCGTATTCAGCAGAAACTGTATCAGAAATTGGCGAAAATATAGGATATTTCACAACAGTATGCGGCGATTTAAAAAGCATAGAACATTATCTTAACGATTTGGAAAATATAACCATAAGTGATCTGGAAGAGTGTATAAATAAATACCTAAATTTGGACAACGCCGTAATATCTGTACTAATTCCTGAAAAACAAACACATTAAAAAAATGAATATAACTGAAGAACTTGAAGAAATAAAACAAAAATGTCAAACCTGTAAAAAATGCAGCCTAAGTAAAACAAGAACAAAAGTTGTGTTTTCAGGCGGGATACCAAATAAAAAACTTATGCTAATAGGCGAAGCCCCTGGATATTACGAAGATAAAGAAGGGGTTCCATTTGTAGGAAAGGCAGGCCAATTACTGGACAGAATATTTGCATCTGTTGGACTTTCACGAGAAAATGATGTATACATATGCAACACCATAAAATGCAGACCACCTGAAAACCGAGACCCTCTTCCCGAAGAAAAAGAAGCTTGTAAAGAATACCTTGATGCACAAATATCAATACTCAAGCCAAGAATAATACTTTTATGCGGACGAGTAGCTGTTAACTCGTTTTTAAATACAAATACAGGCATAAGTAAAATAAGAGGAAAATGGTTTGATGGCCCCTATGACTCAAAAATGATGCCTATATTTCATCCTGCATATTTATTAAGAAATGATAACAGGAACATAGGTAGCCCTAAATGGTTAATGTGGAAGGATATTCAGGAAATAAAACGTGCATATGACCTTCTAAATTAGCACATAAGGGTTGACAAATACTTAAAAAAGTACTAAAATACGGGTAGTAGGAGAAAAGTGAAATGTCAATCTCAGCTATTAATGCAATATTCAATACGGCTATGAGTCATAATGCTGCTTATTCTATAATGAGCAACAACATGGCACGTATGAGCTTATTGAGAAATGCAGGTAACTTTGGTAATGTTAATTTTAAAGCATTGGCGGAAGCCGACAAGCGTTTATCTTGTCAGCTTTTACAAGATCGTCTGGCTTATAAAGTTTACAGTGCCATGTCAGAGCAGTCAAAAAAGCTTGACAAGTTAGCCTAGGAAATTTTAAAAAAATTCCTGCCTTTCGGCAGGTATTTTTTTATTGACTAATCAACTCATTCCACAATTTCTTTTTGTGTTCTATTTTTTTCTGGGCAGCCTCACGTTTTTTCTGTTGTTCAGCTTGTTGTCTTTCACGTTCTAGCTTTGCTTGTTCTTGTTGTTTTTTGTAGGCCTCCTGTTTTTCTTTCAAAGGCTGAGTTACTTCAGATTCTTTCTTATTGGTCTTGTCCGTAGTTTGCTGTGCCCAATCACCTAAAGGGCCGGCAAAACCTGCTGTTGCAGCAAATACAAATACCATAGAAGCGATTAACGTTTTCTTCATAATTTTCTCCTTATTCTTCTAACAATTTCCGCAATTGTTCTCTTTTTTCTTCCAATCTTTTTTGGTTAGCCTCATAAACTTCTTGACGTTTCTGACGCTGCTCAATAATTTTTTGTTCCCTTGCCTGTTTTTGTTCCTCATACTTAGCTTGCTGGGCTTCGCTTTTTTCTTGAAGTTGAGTAAGTTTTTCATCTACACTGCGGTTGAACCTGAAACATTTATCAAAAAAGTTGCTCAAAAAATTTTCACCGGCAAATGCAGGAACATTAACAGCAAAACACAGAACCAACACTAATAAAAATTTTTTCATCCTTATATCCTCTTTAGCATATTATAACAAAATTATCAATACATTGCAATAATTTCATCAATTCCTTTTTTTGCAACGTTAAAAATTTCAATCATACTTTTAAAATCATAAGGCGCACCTTCAGCAGTAGTTTGAAATTCAACAATTTTTCCGTTTTTAGTCAATACAACATTAGAATCGACTTGAGCATGCGAATCTTCTTCATAATCCAAATCAAGTCTTACTTCATCATCAACAATTCCGGCAGAAATCGCTGCGACTGGCTCAATAATAGGGTTTTCTTTCAATATACCCTCTTTAAGAAGTTTGTCAATTGCATCAGACAAAGCAACAAAACCTCCGCATATACTGGCGGTTCTCGTTCCGCCATCAGCTTGAATTACATCAGCATCAACAGTAATAGTTAAATCAGGAATTTTAGTCAAGTCAATACAAGCACGAAGACTACGTCCTATCAAACGCTGAATTTCCTGAGTTCTTCCGGAGATTTTCGTCCGTTCTCTTTGGCATCTGGTATTGGTTGCTGAAGGCAGCAGAGAATATTCTGCTGTAATCCAACCTCTTGAATCATCTTTATCCATCCATTTAGGCTTTCCCGATTCAAC
>CALUQI010000050.1 GCA_944322875.1 Candidatus Gastranaerophilales bacterium | reverse complement strand
TAATATTAATGCCTTGCATAAGCTGTTAAAATTCTATTTGAAAATACGTGATTCTCTTAAGCCTCTCCCTAAACTTCTTTCTGGTATTTATGTAATTCGTGAATTGAATATTCCTCCGTCTCCTTTTTTAGGAAGTGTGCTTGATGCTTTGCATGAAGCTCAACTTAACGGGACGGTCATTTCAAAAGAAGATGCTATTAGATTCATTCATAATTTGTAGTTTTGTCTATATTTACAAAAAAAAATTTACAAAAATTTACATTTATTTGTTTCTTAAAATTATAGCTTTTTGTGTTTTTTTTGATAAATTTTGTATTTCGTGATTTTAATTTTTTAATTTTTGTTTTTAAAAAATGTATTATTATAAAAAAAACAAAAAAATTATCTTTACATAAACTTAACAAATTAGCCTTACAGGGCAATTTTTGAAATTGACAGCTTTTAATTTTTCTGTAGTGTTGTTATAATTGCTATATAAAAAGTTGATTAGGTTTTAGAAAACACATATGATTAGCAAAATTAGTAGTCTAGAAAACAGAAAAGTTAATACCCCAATAAAAGAATCTGCCAAGAAAGGTGATACTTCATTCAAAGGTGTTGGAGATTTTTTATTAAAAGGCATCCAAATGTGTGAAGAGATGCCAATGCTGAATGTTTCAGTGTTGGACCTTTCGACAGCAATTATCCCAAGGACTATAATAGAGACAAAAGAATCAAATGCGTATGCCGGAATGGAAGCATTTAGAAGGGAGTCTTCCGGATTAATAGTTAACTGTCTGTTACCAAGTTTTATTGTTATGGGAACAGCAGGAATATTGCAAAAGTTTGGTGTTTTTAAAAATTTAAAAGGTATGACTGACGTTTGGGCAAATGAAGAATCTTTGAATATTATCAAAGATTACTTTTTAAAAGCTGAAGGTACCGGTTCAGACAAGTTTGAGAATGCTTTAAAATCTTTTGTGAAAGATTTATCAGGTGTTGATGGAAATTCACGAAAAGCTTTTAAAGATTGTAATATAGATAGCAGCATAAAGTATGTTGCAATATCACCTCTATTTGAAAAAGGTAAAAAGTTATTTGATAAAGGATATCAAGAAATTGCATCAAAAACCCATATTACGGAACATTTGGAGCTTGGAGATAAGGTTCTTTCAAAGAATTTGAAGGGTTACCTTGAGGATTTTGTAAAAGTTTACAAAGCAGCAAAAAAGAATGGTGTAAAAAGTTCAGAAGACTTCATAAAATTTATTAACAAATCAGTCAAGCTTGTAAATGCGAAAAGTTTTGCAGGTTTAGCATTAATATTACCGCTTGCAATTTCAATGCAGCCATTGAACAGGTGGCTTACAGCAAAGCATTCCGGTGTGAAAGGTGCTCCAATATATAAAGATTTTGCCAAAACAGATAAGTCTCATTCTTTGTCAAAAGATGAAAAATTGGCACTTTTAAAGCAAAAGTTTATATCAGTAGCTTCAATGCTCGGAGTTATGTTTATGTCTATGGGTTTAAAGTTACCCAATAAGCAAATGCTTCAGTTTAAAGGTATTTTCCCTACAATGGATCAGGCAAGGTTTATATCCACTGCAACTTTTGCAAGTCGTATGCTTTCTTCAGAAGATAAAAATGAATTAAGAGAAGCTACAATAAGAGATATTGCGACATTTTCAAGTCTTTATTTTCTTGGTGATTACGCTGCAAAGGGGGTTGCAACATTAATTGAAAAATTAAAACCCGATGTAAAACTTTTGAATTATGTTAAGCAAACACCTAAAGATGCAAGTGCTTATAAGAAATTTACAAATTGGCTTAAAAATGTTAATTTGAAATCTTCTGATGAAGTTGTAGATAAGATTGCAAAAAATTACAGGTCGGTCTGTCAGCTTGGTAATTTAGCATTTTCTTTGTTGGCATTGGGTATATTTATCCCTCTATATACCAGAACTCAAACGAACAAGAAACGTGAGGCTGAATTAAAAGATAGTACGCTTCAATCAAAAAATTCTAACGCAGAATATTTAAATTTACAGATGAAAAATTCAGTTCCGACATTTAATTCTTTTTTTAGTTTACAATAGGAAATATCATGAAAGTACAAGAAATAAATTCAACATCAAAATACAATACCCAAGTTAATAATCAGTCTTTTAAAGGTGCGTCTGATTTTGCAGTTCATGCATTACGTTTTTTAGATACCAATCAGGCTTGGGGAGCTACCGCTGTAGATTTTTCGTGCATGGTTGCTCCAAGAACAATTACTGATTTTACAAGGGGACCTCAAGCCGGTGTTGAAACATTGCGTCGTGAAGCAAGCGGAACTGTCAACCATACTGCTGTTGGGCTTCTCTATGGCCCGTTGGCTGGTTTGTTGCTCTCTACTGCTATTAATTCAAAATATGGTATTAAAGCTCAGAAAATTTTTGCAGATTCTGATTCTATTGATATTTTGAGTAAATTTCATTATGACGTTTTAAAATCAAATTCTGCAAATTATGTTTCTGATTACTCTAAAAAAGTTGCATCAAGTATTGTAACGGCTGATGGTAAAACATATCTTTCAAAAGACGCTCAAGATAAATTCTCGGATATTTTATCTCAGGAGATTAAAAATCATTCCAAATTTAATAAAGAATTACTAAAAGATGTTGTATTATCGGATTTAGGCGTAGAATCTAACCTACTTCTAAAATCTGATGCTAAACATGTGAAATTATCTCTTAATTCAATAGTTGATAACGTAGTTTCTGTATCAAAAGCTTTATTCAATGATAAAGTAGTTGAATCATTTAAGCATGCAGATTCATTTGCTGATGTCAATTTTGTGAAATCGTTAAAAAATTTCGGAATAAGAAGGTCTATTTTGGGTCTTGGAATTGCATCCGTGATAGGTGCTTCTATTCAACCGCTTAATATATATTTAACCAAGAAAAAAACCGGAAGTGACGGTTTTGTCGGTGTTGAAGGAAGAAAAAAAGACAATTCTGCAAAGTTCAAGGTTTTAAAAGGCGGTGTTGCTGCTGCTTTTGGAACAATGATTTATGGAATGTTGACCAAGTTTAATTACAAAAACTTTTTACCTAATATACAATATAAAGGTATAACTCCGACTTTGAATCAATTTAAGCTTGTTTACGGCGCAACAATAATGTCAAGATTTTTGGCCGCAAGAGATAAAGATGAACTTAGAGAAGCTGCAGTTAAGGATACTCTTGGGTACTTCAGTTGGCTTGTTTTCGGTAATTTTGTTACGAAGGGCGTGTTGAAGACTTTAGATAAAAATTTGATTGGCAAAACTCGAGATGAGATTTTGTATTCATCATTGAAAAAGGCTGGGATACCAACTGTAGAAAATGGTAAGGTATTATCGTTTAAAGAATTACTAAGACGACTTCCTGTTTCTGATTCGGCAACGAGAAAAAGTTTGCGATTTTTAAATATTGCACAACTTGCAGGATATGCATTCTCCGGTGTAGTTTTGGGTATCGGTATTCCGAAATTAAATATTTATATGACGAAAAAAAGTGAGCAAAAGCATGCCGTTGCAAGTACTATGAACTCAAAAAATTATATGTTAAAGCCAGAAAATTTAGCCTTTTTAAGCAACCAGATGAATTTTACTTCAAAAAATATCATTGAGGGTTAATTGTTTTGTGCGTTTGCACCTGAAACCACTTCAATTAGTTCTTGTGTGATTGCTGTTTGCCTTGTTTTATTGTACTCAATTGATAAATCGTGCAACATCTTTTCAGCATTTGATGTGGCTGCAGACATTGCAGTCATTCTTGATGCGAGTTCTGAAGCTTGAGCTTCAAGTAATGCTTGAAAAATAATGTTTGTTATGTACAGCGGTACGAGTTTTTGTAAGATTATCTCGATATTTGGCTCAAATTCCATTAACGGATTAATATTGTGACTATCATCTTGATTAATATTGATTGGTAGTACTGTCCAATCTTCAGCTTGATAGCTCATCATGTTTTTAAATTTAGTTGTTATAATTTCAATTTTATCAATAAAACCTTTTACAAATGCATCAGTTATATCTTCTGCAATAATTTCCGCTCCTGAAGGGGTCGGGTTGTTCGCTACATTAAGGTACTCGCCTAAAATTTCACTGTCAGATTCTTTTGATTTCTTTCTAAGAGTAGAGATGCCCTTTTGACCCACTATAAATAACTTACATTTGACATTTTGATTTGAATAATCGTCAATAATTTTTAATGCTTTTCTTATAATATTTGCGTTATATGCACCTGCAAGTCCTTTGTTTGAAGTTAAAATTAAAATCCCTACATTTTTAACGGTCCTGTTTTCCAGTAGAACACTAAAGTTATCCGGTGCATTTTTACTAACTACATTTACAGAATTTATATTTCCGATTGAATTTAGAAGTTTTGCAAACATTGAATTAAGTTCTGTAGTAAAGGGTCTTGAAGCTTTAACAGAATTTTCAGCTCGTTTTACCTTAGCTGCAGCAACCATTTTCATTGCACGGGTAATTTTTTTTGTGCTTTCTACACTTTGTATTCTGTTTTTTATATCTTTTAAATTAGCCATTTCAAAACTACCTTATTTCTAGAATGTTTTTTTAAAATTATCTAAACCATTTTTCAACATAGTTTTATCTTCATCAGAAAGTGCACTACCTTGGTTTAATTTATTAATTAAGTCAACAAAGTTTGCGTTAAAATGGACAAACCAGTCATTTTTGAATTTGCTTATATCGTGCGTTGGAATATCGTCAAGCAAACCTTCATTAGCTGCAAAAAGAATGCTAACTTGCTCAGCAACGCTAAGCGGATTATATTGAGGTTGTTTTAAAACTTCTGTAAGTTTTTCACCTCTTAGAAGCTGATTTTTTGTTGCTTGATCCAAATCCGATGCAAACTGAGCAAATGCTTCAAGTTCTCTGTATTGAGCTAAATCAAGTCTCAGCTGTCCTGCAACTTGTTTTATTGCCTTTGTTTGTGCGGCTCCCCCTACACGGGAAACTGATATACCTGCATTTATAGCCGGTCTTACGCCTGAATTGAATAGTCCTGTTTCTAAAAATATTTGACCGTCCGTGATTGAAATAACGTTCGTTGGAATGTAGGCAGATACGTCACCTGCTTGAGTTTCTATTATAGGAAGTGCAGTTATACTGCCGCCACCCAGTTCATCATTTAATTTGACAGCCCTTTCCAAAAGTCTTGAGTGCAGGTAAAAAACATCTCCGGGATAAGCTTCTCTACCGGCAGGACGCTTTAAAAGTAAACTCATTGCTCTGTATGCTTGTGCATGTTTTGATAAGTCATCGTATACTATTAGCACAGATTTACCTTGTTCCATAAATTCTTCTGCTATTGCAACTCCTGCAAATGGTGCAATATACTGTAATGGTGCAGCTTCATCGGCCGTTGCGGATACAATTATTGTGTATTCCATTGCTCCTTTATTTTCAAGAGTTTTTGCAAGTTGTGCCACTGTGGAAGCTTTTTGCCCGATTGCTACGTATATGCATATTACATCCGTATTTTTTTGATTTATTATTGTATCTATCGCTATTGCAGTTTTACCCGTTTGCCTGTCTCCGATGATTAGTTCTCTTTGACCTCTGCCAATTGGTGTTAGTCCGTCAATAGCTGTCAAACCTGTTTGTAAAGGTTCATGAACTGATTTTCTTGCAACTATACCTGGAGCTACTCTTTCTATTGGTCGAGTTTTGGAGTATTCATATGTCCCTTTACCATCAATCGGTTTCCCTGTTGGGTCTATTATTCTGCCTATGAGATTTTCACCTACCGGAACAGAAGCTATTCTACCTGTTGTTTTTACTGTCATACCCTCTTTTATATGAGTGTAATCCCCAAGTATTACCACACCTACGTTATCTTCTTCTAAGTTCATTGTTATCCCGAGAGTTTCATGTCCGTCGTCAAATACTACTAACTCACTGGACATTACATTGCGTAAACCGTAAATTCTTGATATACCGTCACCAACTTCTATTACTGTTCCGGTATTAGAAATTTCAGTTTGTAATTCATAATTTTCTATCCTGCTTTTTATGATAGAACTAATTTCATCTGGTTGTATCAGTGTCATATGTTCCCCTTTATAATTTGTTTACTTAGATTCGTTAATTTGTTTTTAACACTCGTGTCAACTACGTTATCGTCAATTTTTATAACTAACCCGCCTATTATTGAACGGTCTATTTGCCATTCCGCGTCGATTACTTTGTTTAGCTTGTCTTTCAGTTTTGTTATAATCTTCGATTTGTATTCTTCTGACAGCTCTGTAGAAGAAATGAGTAACACGCTTTTTCTACCGTTGATTTCATCAACTTCTTTCTTAAATGCAAATTTTATTGCATCCAATTCTTTAAATCTGTTTTTTTCTGCAATAACTTTTAAATAGTTCAAAATTTCCGTTGAAACCTGACTTTTAAATATGTCTTCAATAATGTTCATTTTTTGATCATAAGATACTGCTGGAGAATTTAATACTCCGAATAATTCAGGTGATGTATTCAAAATTTGCATCGTAGTATTTAGATCTTTTATTATATCCGTAAAAGAAATTTTACCTTGTTTGGCAGTTTCTATTAATGCCTTTGAATATATTGAAGCTATTTTTGATATGTGTTTGTTCATATTTTTACCTTGTCAAGCTCTTGCAAACTTTCTTCAATAAGTCTTTCTTGTAATGCTTTATCTTGTGAAATTATATCACTGAGTTTGTTTTCAGCTTGTAAAACGGATTCTGTAACTACATCTTTTGCTAGTTTTGAGGATAGTCTTTTTTCTTCTGCAAAAACAGTTTTTCGGATATCTTCTTCCAGTTTTTCAATTTGTTGTTGTGTGTTTTTTGAGATTTGTTCTACAAATGTGTCAGCGTTCTTCTTTGCATTTTGTAATTGTTCTGATATTTCAACTTCCAAATCTTTTACTGTGTCTTTTGCTGAATTTAATTGTTTTTGTGCATCCTCTTTTGCAAAGTTTGCATTTTCAATTTTTGAAATTACACTTTGTCTTATTTTTTCGATAATGCTTATTATGTCTAGTTTTACAAGTACAATTGCAATCATTATCAAAAGTATTGCAAAGTTAAAAGTATTTGATTGTACGATAATATTCCAAAAATTAGTCATATTTTATCCTAAAATTTTACCGATTATTTTGGCAGAAATCTCATTTATTGAATCGTTAAGCTGTTGTCTCATTTCTTGATCTTGCACTGCAAGATCTTCTTTTTGAGAATTGATTTTTCTAATCGAGTTCTCTTTAGCTTTGGACGTAGCTTCCTTTGAAACCTTGCTTGCTTCATCAATACTTTTTGCAATGAGAGATTTACTGTCTTGTCTTGCCTTGTTTAATTTATTTTCTTTATCAAGTAAAATGGCATCGGTTTCTCTTTTTAAACCATCCGCTTCATTTAAAGTCTCATTAACAAGCTTTTCTCTGTAACAAATCATGTTTGTGAGCGGTTCATAAAATATTTTGTTCATTAAAAATACAAACAAAATAAAACTTATTGTCGAAACTAAAAATGTTGCATTGAATTCCATAATTTCACCAGAAAATTATTACATAAGTCCTACAAGTTTTGCCGCAATAACAAAGGCATACAAAGCACAAGCTTCTGATAAAGCAGCCCCAAGCAAGAAAAACCCGAAAGCTTTACCTGAAACTTCTGGTTGTCTTGATATTGCATCCATAAGACCTTTTGTTGCAAAACCTATACCTAATCCTGCACCAATAGCACCAAATCCTATTGCTACACCGCCACCTAATTGAGCTAAGTCTGAAATTGTTTTTAGTTCTTCCATTTTTATCTCCTTATTTATCAGTGTTCATCGCCCGTTGCTGATGAAACATAAGCTATAGTTAACATCATAAACACTGTTGCTTGAATAAAAGCAACAAGTAATTCAAAAATCATTATTGGTAATGGTAGAAAATATGCAAAAACGCCAAGTGCTACCGTTACTAGTATTTCTCCTGCAAAAATATTGGCAAAAAGTCGGATTGCAAGGCTTAAAGGTCTCGTAATCATTTCTAAAAATTCTACCAACATCATTATGATACCTGTAAAACTGAATTCGTGTAAGAAAAATTTAAGTCCCTTTTTTCTTATTCCCATGCCCACATAATATATTAATACTATTACAGCCATAGCTGCAGTTAAATTTAAATCATTAGTAGGCGAGGCAAGTTCACCACTTTTTAGATGTATGATTCTCAGTGGAAGTTGTCCCATGAGATTTGCAGTTAGTATAAATAAGAACAAAGATGCCACAAGTGGTATGTGACGTCTGTTGTCACTAGGTATCATCGTATCAAGCGTGTTCCAAAAGAAATGCATTAAACTTTCAGAAATAGCTTGCATTTTGCCTGGTATAATTGAAAGTTTTCGAGTAGCTATGAATGCAAATACAAGCACTACGCCCATTGCAAACCACATTGTAAATATAGTGTCAAGGTTGAATGTCAGACTGTGACCTGCAAATGTTGTATTGTATATCCAATGTCCGGTTTCACTCATTCGACTCTCTCCTTACAAACTTATTCTAATTCAAGGAAAAAAAATTAGCAAATATTTTTTGTTTGTTGTACAATCATCATATATGAAAGATTTTTCATGAGGGAGAAATGCGTTTAATTACAATAGAGGAGCTTAGTTCTACTAATAATTATGCTAAAGGTAATTTGTCTGCTTTAGAAGACAAAACCATAGTAAGGGCTGTTCGTCAGTTCGCCGGTAGAGGTCGTTTTGCTCGTTCGTGGGTGGATTTTGGCCCAGGTAATCTATTCGTTTCTTTTGTTTTAAAACCCTCAAATTCATTTCGCCCTGAATATTCTAATTTGACACAGTACCTGTCTGTAGTGCTTTGTAAAGTTTTGGAAGATTATAATTTATCCCCTCAAATAAAATGGCCTAATGATGTTCTTGTCAATGGTAAAAAAATTGCCGGGATTCTTGCAGAAACTGTTATCTCAGGAAGTATTTTCAAGGGTATTGTTTTGGGTTTAGGTGTTAATTTGTCCGTAAATAAAGAAGACTTGTCTTTAGTCGGAGACAGAGAAGTTACTTCTTTAAATCTTGAAACAGGCAAAGTTATTCCTCCTGATGAATTTTTGTCTTTAATTTCACAGGAGTTTTTCGCGGGGTATGATTATTTCTTAAAAAAAGGTTTTAACTCGATTAAATCCGACTACATATCCAGAGCTTCTTTTATTGATACTGAGGTATCTATTCAAGGTATAAATGACTGCAAATCAGGTATAGCCTCTGATGTTAACGATAATGGGGAATTGATTTTAAAAACGGAAAAAGGTCTTTGTACTTTAAATATTGGGGATATGCTTTAAAATTTTAAAGTTAAGCAAAAAGTTTGATAAAGATGAAAGGAAATAAATTATGGGAAAAAAACTTATTAAGGTAATGGATACTTCTTTCAGAGACGGATTCCAATCTGTTTATGGTGCAAGAGTATTTGTTGATGACTTTATTCCAGCATTACAGTCGGCAGTTTCTGCAGGTATTAACCATTTTGAAGTAGCTGGTGGTGCGAGATTTCAGTCTCCGATTTTTTATTGTAATGAAAATGCATTTGAAACTATGGATAAGATAAGGGCTGCTGTTGGTCCTGATGTTAATCTGCAGTCACTTGCGCGCGGGGTTAATGTTGTAGGTTTGGATTCCCAACCTCGTGATATCATTAATTTGCACGCTAAAATGTTTAAAAAACACGGGGTTACTACCGTTAGAAATTTTGACGCACTTAATGATGTTAACAACCTTATTTATTCAGGACAATGTATTAAAGATAATGGTTTAAAACATGAAATTACAATTACAATGATGGAGTTGCCTATTGGATGCAGTGGTGCTCATGATGTTGATTTTTATGAAAAAGTGCTGCGGAGTATCCTAGATGCGGGTATACCTTTCGATTCTTTGGCATTTAAAGATGCCTCCGGAACTTCATCTCCAAGAAAAGTCTTTGAAACTGTTAAACGTACTCGTGAGATTTTGGGTAACGATGTTCATATAAGATTCCATTCTCATGAAACTGCAGGTACAGGATTGGCTGCTTATCTTGCTGCCCTTGATGGCGGTGCTGACGGTATCGACCTATCTATGAAGCCTGTATCCGGCGGAACTGCCCAGCCTGATATTGTGTCTATGTGGCACGCTTTAAAGGGCACTGATTACGACTTAGGTGTCGATATTGAAAAAATCCTTGAAACTGAAGAAGTATTCAAAGATTGTATGAAAGACTATTTCTTGCCTCCTGAAGCACTTGCTGTTAATCCTATGATTATTCAGTCACCGTTACCTGGTGGTGCTTTAACTGCTAATACTCAGATGCTAAGAGATAACGGTATTATGGATAAATACCCTGAAATTGTTGCAGCTATGAAAGAAGTTGTTGAAAAGGGTGGTTTTGGTACTTCGGTTACACCTGTTTCTCAGTTTTATTTCCAACAAGCTTTCAATAATGTTATGTTTGGTAGTTGGAAAAAAATTGCTGAAGGATATGGTAAAATGGTTTTGGGTTATTTCGGAAAGACACCTTGTGAACCAGATCCTGAAGTTGTAAGGTTAGCTTCTGAACAATTGAAACTTCAACCTACTTCTGAAACTGTAGTTGATATTAATGACAAAGATCCGAATAAAGGTATTGAAGCTGCTAAGAAAATGCTTCAAGATGCTAATTTAGAACAGACTGATGAAAATATCTTTATCGCAGCTGCTTGTAAAGAAAAAGGTATATTATTCCTTCAGGGCAAAGGTACTATAGGTGTTAGAAAATGTGAACAAAATTCCGAAGCTTCGGGTTCCGACAATAATGCCTATACCGTTACTATAAATGGTAAGAAATACGCCGTGGCTCTTGAAGGTGATAAAGCTACTGTTAACGGGAAGCTGTATGATTTTGTTATAAAATCCGGTATTGAAGCAAAACAGGCTGCAAGTGGTGATGCAACACCTGTTAAAGCCGCTTTGCCTGGTACTATTCTTAAAGTTCTTGTTGAGGAAGGTGATTCTATTGCCGAAGGTGACGTGATTGCGGTTGTTGAGGCTATGAAAATGGAAACTGAGATTAAATCACCTGTTGGCGGTACTGTTCAATCCGTCGAGATTGAAGTTGGAAACCATGTACAAACCGGACAGGTTCTTGTTACCGTAGCTTAATAAAAAAGGAAATGAAATATGGAAATTATTGAAAATTTAAATAGACTTTGGTCTTCTACCGGTATAGCAAATTTTGTCCAGCCGGTTGATCCAAATATTACTAATGTTTTTGAACAATTTTTACACCAGTACGGTTCACCAATCATGCTTTTAGTATGTTTGTTTCTCCTTTGGTTAGGTATAAAAAAACAATTTGAACCGTTGCTGTTGGTGCCTATTGCTTTTGGAGGAATTCTCTCCAATATCCCGGTTGCTGATATCGCCGGTGTTAATGGTTTTTTAGGTATCATTTACGAAGCAGGGATTCATAAAGGACTATTCCCCTTGATTATTTTTATGGGGGTAGGTGCTATGACAGATTTTGGCCCGCTTATTGCTAATCCTAAAACTGCTTTGCTCGGTGGTGCAGCTCAATTCGGTATTTTTGGTGCACTTCTTTTAGCTTTATGTGTGTTTGGATTTACTTTGCCTCAATCTGCTGCAATTGGTATCATTGGTGGTGCTGATGGCCCTACTTCAATCTATGTTACTTCTAAGCTGGCTCCGGAATTGTTAGGGGCTATCGCGGTTGCCGCTTATTCTTATATGGCGCTGGTTCCTGTTATCCAGCCGCCGATAATGAAATTGCTTACTACGCCTGATGAACGTAAAATCCAAATGTCTCAGTTGCGTAATGTTACTAAACGTGAAAAAATTGTTTTTCCGTTAGTTGTTTTATTTCTTTGTATTATATTCTTGCCAGATGCTTGCCCATTAGTTGGTGCGCTGACTTTTGGTAATTTATGCAAAGAATGCGGCGTTGTTGATAGGTTGTCTGATACTATGCAAAATGCTTTGATAAATATTGTTACTATTTTCTTGGGGCTTTCAGTTGGTTCAAAGTTATCCTCTGATCAATTTTTGACTCTGCAAACGCTGTTTATTTTAGTCCTTGGTATTGTTGCTTTTTCTTTCGCAACTGCCGGTGGTGTGATTTTTGCAAAAATTATGAATGCTTGGACCTATTTTATGCATAAAGTATTCAAGAAACCGTTAAATCTTATTAATCCTCTTATTGGATCTGCAGGTGTTTCAGCTGTTCCTATGGCTGCCCGTGTTTCTAATAAAGTCGGATTGGAAGCTAATGACCAAAATTATCTGCTTATGCACGCTATGGGACCTAATGTCTCTGGTGTTATTGGTTCGGCTGTTGCTGCAGGTATTTTGTTGGCTATTTGTGGCTAAAAAGTGGCTCCCTCTCGGGAGCTACTTTTTAATTTTGTCTTAACTTTTTTTTATGTCTTGTGTATAATATTTCTGTATTAATTTTGAGGATTGGTTTATATGTCTATTGATGATGCTTTGGTTATGATTCTTGCAGGTGGTGAAGGTAAACGTCTTTATCCTTTGACTAAAGATAGAGCTAAGCCAGCTGTACCTTTCGGTGGTAGGTATAGAATTATTGATTTTGTTATCAATAATTTTATTAATTCCGGCTTCTTTAAAATAAAAGTGTTGACTCAATATAAGTCTGATTCCTTAAATAAGCATA
>CALUQI010000049.1 GCA_944322875.1 Candidatus Gastranaerophilales bacterium | reverse complement strand
TTCTGCCGCTTTTTCTTCTTCTATATAGATTTCTCGGTGGCGTTCTTTGTGTTTTTCTTTTTTTTTTTCAGCCTGTTCCAATTTAACCAACTTGGCAATTTCAATATCAAGTTGTTCTTGAGCCTGTATACGAATCTGCTCCAGTTCTTCTGCCTTTTCCCAAAGATAATTAAGGTATTTATCATAAGCCTCAAACATCATTGGGTCTGCTGTTCTTAAACCGTTTTTAGTTACGTTGATTTCTTCTTGATTTTTTCTTATGTTTTCTTCGGCTATATAAACTGCCTGCTGTGCTTTTTGCACTACCATCAATTGTTCCTCTTTTTTACGGATTCTAAAATCCAACATTTTTTGTAAACGGTATCTGAACGGCATTGTTACACTTTCTTGAATTCATTATGAATTATCAATTAAGCGTTTAAAACATCTGTTTGTATGAGATTAATTTAATAATTTATTAAAAAAAGTCAATGCATGTTTTTTATGTTTAAGTTATAATAAGAGCGAACAGAAGATGTAAAACTATAAAAAGCGTTTAGAAAGAACGCAAGAAAGGAAAATTATGACAATTCCAGAAACTCACAAAACTCAATTGGAAATCGGCGGAAAAACCGTAACAATTGAAACAGGGAAATATGCCCAATCAACAAACGGTTCTGTTACAGTAAGATGCGGTGACACAATGTTGTTTGTACACTGTGTTGTTTCAAAAGAACCACGCGTAGGTATAGATTTCTTCCCTTTACTGATTGACTATGAAGAAAGAATGTCCTCAATAGGACGTATCCCTGGCGGTTATAACCGTTCCGAAGGGAAAGCCAGTGATAAAGCTATTTTAGTTTCACGTTTAATAGACAGACCCATAAGACCACTTTTCCCTAAAGGATACAGAAACGATATACAGATTGTAGCTCAACTATTCAGCTATGACCAACAAAACCAGCCTGACACATTAGCGATGCTTGGTGCATCTTTTGCATTAATGCTGTCAGGAGCACCTTTTGAAGGCCCTATAGGTGCAGTAAGGGTATCTAAAGATGAAAACGGGAACCTAATAGCAAATCCAACACACCAACAAGCTGATAAATCAGATTTAGATATTGTTGTTGCAGGTACCCACGACAGTGTCATCATGGT
Source organism: Candidatus Gastranaerophilales bacterium (assembly GCA_944322875.1). Taxonomy (GTDB): domain Bacteria; phylum Cyanobacteriota; class Vampirovibrionia; order Gastranaerophilales; family Gastranaerophilaceae; genus SIG32. The sequence goes on along the minus strand of CALUQI010000049.1, from coordinate 11,775 downwards.
AGAAGCCGGATGCAAATTCGTTACTGAAGACGATATTATGAATGCTGTAGAATTTGCACAAACTGAAATTAAAAAACAATGTGAAGTACAAGAAGCATTTGCTAAAGAATGCGGTATTGTTAAAGATGAATTTGTTAATCCTTATGATACAACTGAATTAAAGAAAATTATCAATGAAACCGCACACGATATGATTTTTGATGCATACCACAATTTTGATAGAGAATACCGTCAAAACAAACTTGACGAGGCTAAAAAACTTGTTAAGGAAAAAATTGATGCATTGCCTGAAGATCATTACATTAAACAGATTATCGAAGAGACAGGCATAGATTTTGTAGCAGAAGAATTTAAAAATGCAGAGAAAAAGATCATGCGTACAATGATACTTGATGAAGGAGTTCGTGCTGACGGAAGAAAACCAAACGAAGTTCGTCCAATATGGTGCGAAGTTGGAGTAATACCTCGTGCACATGGTTCTGCAGTATTTACAAGAGGACAAACTCAAGTTTTATCAGTTGCCACACTTGCAGGTCCTGGTATGAAACAAGAATTGGACGGGGTTGACCCTGAGACAGAAAAAACTTACATGCACAAATATATATTCCCAGGATTTTCTGTAGGTGAGGTTAAACCTCTCAGAGGACCGGGCAGACGTGAAGTCGGACACGGGAACTTAGCTGAAAGAGCAAATGTACCTGCTTTGCCTTCACAGGAAGAATTCGGGTATACAATAAGAGTAACCTCTGATGTTTTGGAATCAAACGGATCGACATCTATGGCATCTACTTGCGGTTCTTCAATGGCATTAATGAATGCCGGTGTACCTGTTAAATGTATGATTGGCGGGGTAGCAATGGGAATGATTACAGAAGAAGGTAAAGAACCAGTTGTCCTGACAGATATCCAAGGCATTGAAGACTTCTTAGGTGATATGGACTTCAAAGTTACCGGAAATGATACAGGTATAACTGCACTTCAAATGGACATGAAAGCAAAAGGAATTGCTAATGAAACCTTAAGACGTGCATTACAGCAAGCAAAAGAAGGCAGGTTACATATATTAGGAGAAATGAGAAAGGTAATTACAGCACCGGCTGATCATCTTTCTCCATTTGCGCCAAGTATAACTACTATGACAATACCAACGGAAGATATAGGTACGGTTATAGGCCCAGGAGGAAAACAAATCCGACAAATCATAGATGCCTCAGGAGCTGAGATTGATATTCAAGACAACGGTGTTGTTACAATAACTTCTAACGATCAAGAAGGTGCCGAAATCGCTAAAAGGATGATTAAAGAACTGACCTTTAAACCGGAAGTTGGCATGGTTATGAAAGGTAAAGTAGTAAGAATTATTCCAATCGGAGCTTTTGTTGAACTTTGCGGTGGAAAAGATGGTATGGTTCATATTTCTCAAGTTTGCAACGAAAGAATTGAAACCATAGAACCTCACATCAATATAGGAGATGAAGTCATTGTAAAAATTATCAAAATCGATGATAAAGGCAGAATAAATCTTACAATAAAAGGTGTCAGCGAAGAAGATAAAGCAATGCTTGCATAATTCTTATATAACTAAAAAAACAACCTCCCGTAAGAGAGGTTGTTTTTTAGTCTATATTCCTTGTTAATTTATATAAGACTGTTGACATTTTTCTGTAATTTTCAACATTAATATATCCTGTATAGTCGTAAGGCCTGATAAAATCATTAATTACATCTTTATCAATGGACGCCAACATTATAAAAAATTCACTATTGTCAGAAGAAATATTATCTACAACGAGCTTCGACAAAGCCTTTAGCAATTTTTTGTCTGCATTAGGGTCATTAAAATAACGCAATTCTGCACCATGCGAATCATCAACAAATTCACTTACCACAGAATTTAGATGTTTTAATAACACAGGATGTCTATGTACTGTTTCCAATGCTGCTCGGATTACAGGCGGCATTGCCGATCTGTCGGCTAAAATCTGTTTTGAGACATTCTCGACCATTCTGGCTTTTTCTCTTTTATCTATAGGTTTTTTATAAAATTTATTTATTCGTTTTTCAAGAATTCTGTTCTGTTCCGGACTTAATTCTGTAAAACCTGCAATCAACAATCTTTCTTTCAAATCCTTTAGTGATAGAAATACTATTTCATCTTTATTCAATACTTTCAAAGAATTTGAAACATTCTTATTGATTTCATCAAATGAAATATCTTCATCATCTAGCAGATTTTCCTCAATTAATGCATTTTTTATGCCATATTCTTCATATTGTTTATCAAGCATCTCGAATAATCTATCATCTGACGGGAGCTCATAATTCAAAGCTACTTCCATCATTAAAAGTTTTACTGTATCCAGATACATTTTATTATCTTTTTCAAAATCCGAATAAACTTTTGCCGTTATTTTATCAGTCTCTTCATTCGGCATTAACTGAGATCTTAAACTATCTACTACTTCTTTCTTATATTCATCTTTTTTGTCGGCAATTAGTGCTTCGTTTTCAACAACGAAATTATAAACTTGCTCCAAATTTTCAGTATTGTAGAAAGTCGATAACAAATAATCTTCACTTACTAAAGGATGATTTAAATATGCTTTTATAAGTTTCTGAGAATATGATTTTGGAAGATTTGTATTTTCAGATTCAATTTTTAGCTTAAGCAATTCAGGCAAATTCGAAAGTATATTTATCGGAGTACCATCATCCAGCTTAAATTCAAATATTTTTGCATTTTTTTCTTTTGCTTCCTTTTCAATTAAATTATTAAAGGAAGACCCTTCCAGATTTGTATTACCTTCATTTATTTCCGTAATATCTTTATTATAACTACTTGCATCTTCCGGCAAATTAAAAACATCTTCAGGAATATTGGCAAACATCTCATCATATTCCGCTTGAAGCTTTGCGTGTTCTTGCGCTCTTTGCAATCTGTCTGATTTTATATTTCTTGCATATGCCAATAACTCTTGAAAATCCTCATTATTTCCATCTACACCATAAACATCGAAAAATAATCTTATTGTAGATGACATAACTTTAGATCTTATATTATCGGCATCCGGAATATGCCAATAATCTCTAAATTTATCTTTTTGCGACTTTGATAAATCACTGTAATTTTCAAAATAATCCTTCATATCTTCTGATATATGAAGTTTTTCTAAGACTATCGAATTTATTTCACCCATATATTTTGCGACGAAATTCAACTTTTCAGGATCTTGTATATTACGTTTTCTGAGTTGCTTTACAATATTTTCTTTATCACCGTTCACACTTATAATAGCATCCGAAATCTTGTCTATTTCCCAGTTTTTTAACTCAATCTTTTTAGAAGCACGTGGTTGATTATTTACAAAAGAATTACCGCGGTTATTTATTCTATTCACATTAATATTTTCAGTTTTACGCGGTATATATACATAAGGGAAGTCTTCACGAGTAGCTACAAACGACTTCCAAAAATCAACTTTTGGGAAATGAATACCAAAAGCCTTCAAATCAGAATATTGGATGTCGCTAAGTCCATTATAGGCAACACTTTTATCTTTTTGGAAATCTTTATTTATTTCTTTTAATGTTTTTCCTTCAATATATATTTTTCTGACAATATACATTCCCAAATCGTCATCACCATTTTTAAAGAGAGATTTATTCTGATATTCAGCATCTTTCTTCATAAGTGCCAACTCACCCAATACACCTGTTCTTGCATTAAGCGAAGATTTTGAATGCAAATCTTTAAATAAAGGTTCATCCGGATAATAAGCTTTAACCTCCTCTAAAGTTTGCATATCTGCAATTACACCAAATACCTCTTTCATTGCTTGAGCTGGAGGAATTGTCTTTCTAAAATCGTAAAATGAAGGGGCATAAATATATCTGTGTAAAGTTTTTGGCATGCCATTTTTATTAAAATCTTGCTCATAAAAATTTTCAGGTGTCCTAAAAAGCCTAGTCCCGAAAGATATATTATAATCTTTGTAAAACATCGGGTTGTGACTATAGCTTACATTACTATTTTTATTGACTTTTCTGGTATTTTTCTGGTTAGAATTGTACAAAAAATTGGGGTTAAATTGAACTTTCATAATTTTATCCTTTTTTAGTGAGTTACATAGTATTTAAATTCGAAAATACTTTTTTTTGACCAAAATTATTAATTGGATTAATAAATATTAACATTTTTATGATAATATAAAATTAGAAGGGGAATTATCATGTATGACGTAATAACGATAGGAAGTGCAACAATGGACGTATTTGTAGAAAGCGATGATGCAAATATAGTTTCAGTTCGCAGAAAAGACAAAAAAACCGAATTCATGAGTTATCCATATGGCGCAAAACTTGAAATAACTGATTTTGACTCACAAGTTGGAGGCGGTGGAGTTAATACGGCAGTCAATTTTGCCAACTTGGGCTTAAAAACAGGAGCTATATTCAAAGTAGGCCACGATATCTATTCAAAGGGGATTTTTAAGTCATTTGAAGACAAGAATGTAGATTTATCTAATGTAATACAACAAAACGAAGTAAGCACAGGATTTTCAATAATACTAACAAGTTTTGAAGGAGATAGAACAGTTTTAGCACACCGAGGAGCGAATGCTCAAATCAAAAAAAACGAAATAAATTTTGAATCAATAAAAAATTCCAAACTATTATACATTGCTCCGTTAAATGGAGACAGCAATAAAGTTCTGGATGAAATTGTTAACTTTGCAAAAGAAAACAACACATTTATATGTTTCAACGCGGGAACAACCAGCATCAGAAAAGGATTTAACTACCTCAAAAAGATTATAGAAACTGCACAAATTGTTGTAATGAATAAAGATGAAGCCTCAATGGCAACAGGAATAGAGATACGTCCAGATACCAGAGGCGAAAAATATTCCGAAATGCCAATACACCCTGATCTAAAGTCAATATTTAAAAAGCTTAAAGTATGCGATTATCAGGTAATAGTTATAACTGACGGAGGCAAGGGTGCATATGCATATAACGGGAAAAACTACTATCATTGCCCAATATTTGACGGGCCGGTAGTATCAACATTAGGAGCAGGCGATGCCTTTGCATCGACTTTCTGTGCTGCACTGCAAAGAACCAATCGTAACCTTGGCAAGTCACTAATGTATGCATCAGTAAATTCGGCCGGAGTAGTTTCTGAATTTGGTGCAACCCAAGGTTTATTAACTTTTGAAGAAATCGAAGATAAACTAAACAAAAATCCGAATTACCAGTATAAAGTCATAGAAGAATAGGATTTTAAGCATAAAATATATCGGTACTTTTTTATTGCCAAAAATTTCGTTAAATGGTATAATTTTCGTGTAAAGAATTTTCGGAGGATTTTTAAAATGGATCAAAATACGCACTGTGTCTACTTTCTTAAATGGGGGGGGGGGCTGTAGGCAAGACCCGCTCCACGCTTGACTTTGCAAGGTTTCATTACTATAATTTAATTGGGTTGATTTATAGGTTTGGAGGGTTTATGAAATCTTTTGGCAAAGTTAAATATCGTCGTTATGCTTTTACTCTTGCTGAAGTCTTAATCACTATTACAGTTATCGGTGTCGTGGCTGCATTAACTATTCCTAATTTGGTTAATAATTATCAAAATAGAGCTTGGAATACTGCTTCTGTTGTTTTTCAAAGAAAGCTCGGTGAAGCTTTAAAAGTTATGAATTCTCAAGGTACTCTTGCGGGGTATTCTTCTACTGAGGATTTTGTTAATGAACTTTCTAAACATATTAAAATTAACAAAATCTGTAAAAATGATGATCTGACTTCGTGTTTTGAAGATACAATCTATTGGGGTACTGATAATAAAGAATTCAATATATCTAACATTAAATTAGCAACAAACATGGGGCAACAAGGTTGGTATACCGAGACAATTGGAGTTCAATTTGCTGATGGGGTAGTTGGTGTTATTGCATACAATCCTGAATGTTCTCAGGATCCCTACAGAACTGATGTTATAACTGTTTCTGATACGGGCATTGGAACTGATTGTTTAGCTATTATATACGATACTTCCGGTTTTAGAGCTCCTAATACATATAATAAAGATCTAATGAGCATAAATGTAGATATTTTAAACAACACTTGCGTTGTTGAAATACCTGGAGGAGCTTGTTTTACCTCACAAATATCATATAAACCGCTTACAAATGCTGAGTGTGAAGCACAAAAAGGTGATTTAGGGATTCCAAGCTGCTATCCGTCAGGAAATGACTATTGGGCAGGTGCATACAAAACTTGCAAAGAAATGGGTTCCAGACTTCCAACGCAAGCTGAACTTAATCAAATTGCAAGTATTATATACGAAGGTAATACAAGGATTGATTCAAAAGCTGAAGCTATAGGGTTTACGCCCGGAACTTATTGGGCTAACTCAACACTGAATTCTAATAATGCTTATGGCTCAGCTTTTGACACAAACGGGGTTCGGAGTTATCCAAACAGAGGCAATGTACAAGTTAAGGCTATGTGTTTAAGTCAATAAATTATCTGGCTCTATGCTTTTTTTGAGGCTTTTGCTTCCCGTTATTTTGACGCTTAGGTGCTGCTGTTTGAGCTGAAGTTTGAATTCTTTTAACACTAAATACGTCCGGTAATGCTTGAAGACAATTGGTTACTTTCTTTAAGGTTTCAATATTGTCAAGCTCAAGACCAATCTCTATTATACCTACATTATTTCTTGATTTGACATTTGCGGTAATAATGTTTGTATTATTATCAGACACAGCAGCAATAATATCTTTTAACAATCCCATTTTATCGGCAGTTTCGACTCTGATTGTAGTTGTATATGTTTTATTAGTATTTGTACCTGCCCAGTTGATATCCATCATTCTTTCAGGCTCGATATTTTCAAGACTTTTACAATCTATTCTGTGAACAGTAACTCCTTTTGATCGTGTTACTACACCTACTATTGGCTCTCCGGGAATAGGTGAACAACAACGTGCAAATGAGTACATAAGTCCTTCTAAACCAACTATGTCTTTTTCAGATTTTTTCTTTGATACCGTATGAAATTTATCTTCTATATTTTTTTCTTTAGGCTTTTGAAGCTTGTTAACAATCTTATTTAAAGTTGTCTCGCCATAGCCCAATGCAGCAAATAAATCTTCCGCTGAAACATAATTCATTTGCTTTGCTATCTTATCAAATTCACCCTGTTTCATGTATTCGTCGAAACCGGCTTTTGTTAAATCATGTTCAAGATGTGATTTACCTAAGTCAATGTGCTCTTCTCGATTATTTTTCTTAAACCACTGCTTAATCTTGGATGAAGCTTGTTTTGTGACAACGAAATTTAACCAATCAAGTCTTGGAGCAGGAGTTTTTGAAGTTAAAATTTCAACAATATCACCATTAACAAGTTTTGTGTCCAGTTGTGCTATTCTTCCGTTTACCTTCGCCCCAATTGTTCTGTGACCTACGTCACTATGAATCCGATACGCAAAATCCACTGGTGTGGCATCTTTAGGTAAATCCAAAACATCACCGTTTGGAGTAAATGCAAATACCTGATCGGAAAACAAATCCAATTTTACCGAATTAACGTAATCTTCGGCATTTGTCATCTCTTTATCATATTCAACGAGTTTTCGCATCCATGAAAATTGTAAATCTGATGCATTATTGGCTTTTTCGGAACCTTTTTCTTTATATCTCCAGTGTGCCGCAACCCCGTATTCTGCAACTTCATGCATTTCCCAAGTTCTTATCTGAACCTCAAGAGGCTTTGAACGAGGACCTATTACTGATGTATGTAATGACTGATAGAGATTACCCTTCGGCATAGCTATGTAATCTTTAAAACGACCAGGGATAGGTTTGAACTGTGAATGTATTAGACCTAATACTTCATAACATTCTTTTTCTGTGTCAACTATTACCCTTACGGCTGTTATGTCATACAAATCATGAAACGCTATGTTTTGCCGTTTCATTTTACAATAAATACTATAGTAATGTTTTGCTCTTCCTGTTATTTGAGCATTTATTCCGGCAGCTTTAACATCTTTAGAAATTTTTTCAATCAGAAGGTTTACAGTCTGCTCTCTTTCAGCTTTTTTCTGCGAAACCAGCTGTGCAATTTCAAAATACTTATCAGGCTCCAAATACCTTAATGATAAATCTTCAAGTTCAGCCTTTATCTTACCCATTCCTAAACGGTTTGCCAGAGGAGCAAATATATCTAATGTCTCTTTTGCTATTTTTTTCTGCTTATTAACCGCCATAAAATTCAATGTTCGCATGTTGTGAAGACGATCAGCGAGTTTTAGAAAGATAATCCTTATATCTTTCGCCATTGAAATAAAAAGCCTTCTGAAATTTTCAGCCTGACGCTCTTCTTTAGATTTAAACTGTAATTTGCTTAACTTCGTCACGCCCTGCACTATTGTCAATACATCTTCACCAAAAATATTTTTTATATCTTCAGGCTTTGTTTCTGTATCTTCTAAAACATCATGCAAAAAAGCCGCTATTAGAGTATGCGTATCTACTTTTAAATCAACTAAAATTTTAGCCACTTCCACGGGATGGATTATATACGGTTCCTCAGATATTCTGTACTGACCATCGTGAAGTTTTCTTGCTAAATGATAAGCCTTCTCTACCTGACTTATATCTTCATCTGTTCGATTTTGTTCTATTAATTTTTGTTTAATTTCTTCAAATAATTCGACGTCGGACATGGTATAATAATGATACAAATTTTTAATATATTTTTCAAGTAAATTTGTATAATTTCATTCAGAAGGACTAAACATGCTTAAAGAAGACAAGAACGGTATAATAATAAGTCTAAAAATATTGCCGAATTCGTCTAAAAATGCAATAACATTTGCTGATGGTATACTAAAAGTTAAAATAACCGCACAACCGGTCGAAGGTAAAGCTAACAAAGCACTTATTGAATTTTTGGCAAAAGAATTCAAAATTCCTAAAACCTGTATTGAAATTGTGAAAGGTAAAACAAACAAAGAAAAAACTATTTTGTTAAAAATTTCTGATCCGCAAAAGATTAAGTTTGTTAAAAATATTTGCCAAAATTAGCAAAAAATGTTATTTAATGATTTAAAATATATGTAAATGTAGGAGTTTAAAAAAATGAAGATTTCAAGTATTTCTCAATCAGATTGCAAACCACGCAATATTGAAAAATGTAAAAAGCCGTCATTTCAAGCAAATTTGTTATCCAAAACTAATGAACTGCTGATAATGGAAGCCAAAAGAACAGGGTTACTTGCCAACTTAATTGAACAATTCAAGCAAATCAAAAATTGGGGCAGTTGCAAGTCTTTTATAGGAAATGTCTATGATAACAAAACAGGCAAATCTTTTTTAAAGATTGAAAATTACTCTTTATCAACAAAACACAATAGTAAACTTGAAGTAGATGAAAATTCAAGTCTACTAAAACAATTTTTATCACTGAACAAAGAAAAAATTATAAAAGGTGAAAACAATATAAAGGATAAAAAAGAAAAGGAAAAGTTAGACGCAATAATTAAAATAACAACAACACCCAAATTTATGAAAAAACTGACCGGTGAAATAAATCCATCGGACGAAAAACTTGCACGCGCGATTGAAAATTTGACAGAAGAACAACTTACAAAATACAAATTAGATTAAAAAAATAACCGCAAAAGCGGTTATTTTTTTTAAACAGAAACCAATTCTTTTGTTGAAAAACTATCTGAAAGAATGGTGTTTTTTATTTCCTGCAAATCTTTCTGCATCAATCTTCTTGGTGAACCATCCTGCATAGAATGATTTCTTAACAGATATGACGGATGGAAAATTGCCATTGCTTTATATTCTTTATTGTTTATATTAACAGTGAACCAATTACCTCTAATTTTTGAGATTTGTACCTTAGGATCATCCCAGAAAGACTTCAAGGCAGTAGCACCACAGAAAATAATTGCTTTCGGATTCATTATATCAATTTGCGCGTGCAAAAATTTCTCACAAGCAGATTTTTCAGTTTCAGAAGGTATTCTATTTTCAGGAGGTCTGCATTTTACGGTATTAATAATGTATAAATCATCTTCTCTGGATATACCAGCTTCAGCTAAAAAATCATCGAGCAATTGTCCAGCCCTGCCGACAAACGGTTTACCTTCCATATCTTCCATTTCACCGGGTGCCTCACCGATTAATACCATCCTTGCAGTTTCGGGATTACCATCTGCAAATACAACATTATGACGAGTTTTAGCTAATGAGCATGCTTTACAAGACTTACATTTAGCTTCCACAATCTCCAAACATTCTTTTTTCATCATCTTTTTTCTCTCCTCTTTTGTTAAATATTATTCCAATATTATACTTTTGGCAATATCTTTTCAATTCCTTCATAATTACGTTTGATAGAATAAATACTGCAAACAAGTTCGGTACTGCCAAAAATAAAGTAAATGCATCAGACAAATTAATTATACTTTTGAAATTCATAGCCGAACCAACAATTATGAATATACAATATATAACCTGAAAAGTTCTTGTTGTCAATTTAGAATCACCAAACAAGAAATTCCAACTTTTGATACCATAATAGGAACCACACAACATAGTAGACAAAACAAAACAACTTGCCATTATTGTGAGCAATATAGGGAAAAACGGACAAACACTTCCAAAAGCTTTGGAAGTAAGTTCAATACCTGCCAAACCGCTTGATTGTTGATAAACGCCTGAAACAACAATAATAAAAGCAGTAGCAGAACCGACAATAACTGTATCAACAAACGGTTGAAGCATAGCAATAAAGGCTTGAGCAACAGGTTTACTTGTTTTAACGGCAGAAAAAGCGATAGGTGCTGTACCCAATCCAGCTTCATTGGCGAACATGGCTCTTCTGAACCCCCAAAGCATGCAGGCAAACACTCCGCCAGACAATGCCTGCGGCTTAAATGCTTCTTTTATTATAATAACTATTGTATGCGGAATATGTCCGATATTTATAAGACAAATAACAAATGCCGAAAAAACATACAGTGTGCACATAACCGGAGTTACTTTTGATGTAAATTTACCTATAGCCTTAATTCCACCTATAATTGTGAAATAAGTTATTATAGCAACAATAAATCCCAAAAGCCAGCTTTGACCTGCAAAAAAACTATTCTTTCCGCCTGTAACTTCAGTAATTTGAGCAGTCATAGCGTTAATTTGAAACAGATTCCAACCTCCAATCATTGCAAAAACACAACATAAAGCATAAATTTTAGCAAGATACGGGGCAAACGGCTTAATCCAAGGAGCCTTCAAACCGCCTAATATATAATACATAGGTCCGCCAGCAACAGTACCGTCTTTGTTTATCTTCCTAAATTTAATACCAAGCACGACTTCAGCAAATTTCAATGCCATAGAAAAAAAGCCAGCAATAACCATCCAAAAAATAACACCGGGACCGCCTATAGAAACAGCAGCCGCTGAGCCTGCAACATTACCAATTCCGGCTGATGCTGAAATAGTAGCGGTTAAAGCCTGAAAAGAAGAAACTTCACCTTTTTTTTTACGTTTTACCATATCATTGTGTTTATACTTGTTAAAAATTAAATTTAATCCGTGACTAAATCCCCATATCCCTATAAATCTGGTACGAAAAGTAAACTAAAAAGCTGCCACCATTAAAAGAGCAACCAACAACTGCACTTCAACACCATTAATAGTACCAGAGTAAAAAATTATCACTGAAACATTGTCTGCTACAGGAGACAACAA
>CALUQI010000048.1 GCA_944322875.1 Candidatus Gastranaerophilales bacterium | reverse complement strand
ACATCCTTCGTTGATTCGTTCTCTCCGTCTTTGCCATCTGTATCATATATCATTGATACACATTTGCGACCTGTTATTGATCCGCTGTATGGGTTCTGTTCACAATCATAATCATTATATGCAACTATCGCTGATACCCCGTTTACAAATTGGACGCCCAATGCCTCCGTTGACCAGTCCTTTTGACCTAAATCTCTTGCCGTTTTAAAATTGCTTAAATCTAAATATTCATCCTTTGTGCTCGTTGACAAATCTATCGTTGTGTGTTTTATCTTATCTTCAAAACATTCTGTTACTTCATCACATATCTTGACTATCTTAAAATCTTTGCTTAATTCCGTTAAAAAATCTCTGGTACTGCTATAACCCGCTAATCGAGATTGCGTGTTCATTACCTTTAATGCTTGCTCCAATCGCTCCTCAAATACCGTCGAAGATGAATTCCATATCCGAGTATTTATATTCTCTACTAACTGGGATACTATTATTACCGCTATAAATCCTACTATACCCAATGTTATTAGCATCTCGGCTAACGAAAATCCGGACAACTTATTTGTTTTTGGGGTAAATAGTCCGCTTTCCCTTGTGCTGCCTAGCTTTGAGGATACCCCCCCCCGATTTGTATGCGTTTATTGTTCATCCTGCTTCCTCCTGTTGTTTCTTATTATATCATATTCGCATTTTCTTGACAAGTTCCAGCTCTGCCTCTCGGGTTAAGGTCGGATTTGTTAGTTTCTCTTTTAAAATATAATCAAAAATTTCTTGATACTTTGGTGACGGCTTTATACCAAGATTTAAAAGATCATCGCCTGTAACTGAAATTTTTATATCCTTTAGAATTTCAAAATATCTTGAAGCAGCAACTTTATTTTTCACAATTGAATAAAGCAGAATACTTTCGGGTGCAAAATTTTCAAAAGTTTTATAAATATCAAAATCAGTTTTTAAATCTCCGGCAGCACGGAAATCTTCAATAATTTTTCTTTCTTCTTTGGTTAATTCAATTTTTGACAAATCAGGCAACAAACCAACATACACAAGCCAAACATTTTTGACAGGATATTTTTTAATAAGTTGTTCTATGTTGACATCAGGGAGTACAAAGTTTTCGGGCGAAATAAGTTTATATATCCCTTCGTTAATGAATAATTCAAATGCTTTTTGAGAATTCAAATTAAAAGTTTCAATGAGTTCTTTTTTAAGACGTTTATAAGACATATCATAGTTGATATTTGAGAGATAACTTTCTTGAAGTTTTCTAGTATGTTCTTCCAGTTCAAATCCAAAACGTACACGAAATTTTAACCCGCGAATAATCCTTGTGGGATCATCAATAAAACTTTGATCATGTAAAACCCGAAGTTTTTTGTGTTTTAAATCTTCCATTCCGCCGGTATAATCAACAATCTCGTCGGTAGAAACATTCATTGCCAAAGCGTTTACTGTAAAATCTCTACGCAAAGCATCTTCTTTTAACGAACATCCTATTTTAGTGACAACCGGAAGATGCCCTTTATGTGGGTAAATTTCAGAACGTGTAGATGCAAAATCAACTATATGACCGTCAATGTCAACTCTGATAGTTCCAAAATCAGGATTTATTTGAATAACTTTTCCAAACTTTGAACAATAATCAATGGCATTACCGACGTAAGTGATATCAACATCAAAACTTTCAACACCAAGTAATTTATCGCGGACAATACCCCCGATATAATACAAATTATTTGAATTATCATATATATTGATGATGTCCATCTTCCATATTTTAACGTAAAATGCTATAATAGACAAGCAGGAGAATATAATGTTACAAGAAGCAACCAAAGCAATTAATTCGGCATTCAATAACAGTTTTATTAAAAAATTAAGCCAATATCTTCACGATTGTGTTCGAGAAGAAGTTAAAAGCTCAACTTTTCGTAATTTAAAAACTGATAAAGACAATAAATGGATTTTTCTGCAAGGTGAAGAACAACTTTTCACTACCGGAGCCGAATATTTAAAACTTGACGGTTCTGATAGTAAACTGACTGAATTAATGATTCAAAGCGAGTTAAGTACTAAAGATAAATACTTAATATACGGGTATTTATTTTTAGTAGGCAAAAGCAATAAAACCCGCAAACAAAATGAATTTTTGACACCGCTTTTATACGTACCCTGCAAACTGGAACGAAACGGAGTAAATATAAACTGTATTCCCCAAGACGAAATGCTTTCTTTGAACACCGGCGCACTTGCAGCCTTAATGAAAAAAAATGATGACGAAGATGAAGTTGATTTACTTTTGGAAGGGATATTGGATGTTGTTCCGGATTTGCCTATAACACAAGAAAAATTGGATATATTCCTTACAACATTGCAATCCGTTGTCCCTGAAATAGAAATAAGTCAAACCTCCAAAGATAATGAGACAGAAGACAATATCTCAAAAGACGAAGCAAAAGAGTTTTATAAAGAAAGAATTAATGCCGAAAATGTTGATGAAATTATTGAAGAAGAAGAACGTGAAACAACGGCAAAATCAGCAATAAAGCTTGAAAAAGTAGTAGTAACATATCAAAGTGCAATAATTTTGACCAAAAGACCTTCAGTAACCGCAGGAGTATTGCACGAGCTTACTCAAATTGCCGAGAAACCAAGCGGAGTATACAGAGAAACCGCTTTAAGTATAATAAATGATGAATACATACAATCCAAAGAAAAATCGGTAATAATAAAAGATATGAAAGAAATAACCGATTTTTATCCGGTCACACCATTATCGCTGAGCGACTCTCAGGAAAAAGTCATAAAAAATATAGATAATAATAAATTTGTAGCAGTACAAGGTCCCCCGGGCACCGGGAAATCACAAACTATAGTAAATCTTGTATCACATTTAATAGCAAATGGTAAAACTGTTTTAGTTGCCTCACGTATGGATAAAGCTGTTGATGTTGTAGCAGAAAGATTAAATGAACTTGGTGCACCTTTTCTTGCACTTAGAGCGGGAAGATTAAATTATCAAAAACAGCTCAGTTTTCAATTACAAGACCTTTTATCAGGCAAAGTTGACCTTGATAACGGTTTTGAAGATAGTTTGCTCGTTGACACAAATGACATGAAAAATCATTTAAATCTGCTAAAAGAAACCGAAAAAAAATGTGAAAACATTATAAAACTTGAACTTGAATGGCATGATTTAGCACTTGAAACAGCAGAAAATGAGAAATCAATGGGCACACCACAGTTTATATTGCGAACATTGAAAAAATCAGAAATTGATATTATCTCAAGTGTGATTAAAATTCTTGAAAATAATATTGAAAAAGCCGGATTTTTTGCAAATATTGCAAATTTTACAAGTTTAAGACAGTTGAAAAAGATTCTCAAATTGAAAGATTTTGAAGTTACATACGAAAACCTTACAAGACTTGAAGCAGAACTTGAAATAGCTTCAATGAACTGGAAATTAAGAAAAATTGAAGCAGACATTCAGAAAACAGGAAATCTTCATATACTAATGGAACAAATCCGTCAGATGAAAAAAAAGCAAAAAAATCTTGCTATAAATATTCTGAAAAACAAACGCAGAGAATCTTTAAAAGGTCTTTTACGAGATCAAATAAAACGACAAAGATTAATAGTACATGCAAAATCACTAGTTGAACGCAGAAAAAATCTACAAAATCGTATTTTAGAAGAGGAAGATTTCAAACCACTTTTGGAAGCATTTCCTTGCTGGTGCGTTACTACATATGCGGTATCAGGTTCACTTCCCATGAAACCCGGAATGTTTGATGTTGCAATCATTGATGAAGCTTCGCAATGTGATATAGCAAGTTGTTTTCCAATAATGTTTCGTGCTAAACGTGCAGTAATTGTTGGTGATGATAAACAACTTCCACATTTGTCTTTCCTTGAAAAAGCAAAAGAACAATCTTTTTTAAGTCAATACGGTATACCTGATAAATATCAATTGATGTGGCGTTTCAGAACAAATTCCATGTTCGATCTTGCTGATTATTATTCTATGAATTCAGTAATGCTTGATGAACATTTCAGGAGCTTACCTCCAATTATTGATTTTTCAAATCACGAATTCTACGGTGACAGAATAAGAGTTATGAAAAAAGATTTTGGCGGACAAAAAGTTTTAGAATTAGTTGAAGTTCCTGACGGTAAAGTGGATTATGACGCGACAAGAAATATTCCTGAAGTTGAAGCCGTAATTAAAAAACTTCATGAAATAATTATAGAAGATGAACGTAAAAACCCTGATAAACCTGTCTCGATAGGTATAATTTCACCATTCAGAGCTCAAGTTGAACAATTAAAAACGTCTGTATCAAAAGTTTTGTCAGATCATATGATAAGAAAACACCAAGTAGAAATTGGTACAGCACATACTTTTCAAGGAGATGAACGCGATATAATTCTTATGTCATGGGCTTTTGCAGACAACAGCCATGCACAAAGTGCCACTTTTTTACAAAAACCTAATTTATTCAACGTCGCAATAACACGTGCAAGATACAAAGTGGTAAATTTTGTCTCACGAGATATAACCAATCTTCCTGAAGGTCATTTCAGAAATTATATTTCGTATATAAAGGAATACCAAAATAAACAACAAGCATTAGAAAGTTTGCAAATAGACGAGAATGAATACAAAAACAGTCTTGAACAGGAAGTGGCAAATAAAATCCGGGAACTTGATCATGAAGTTTTAGCCGGAAGCGAAATTGCCGGTTTGAAAGCAGATTTACTTGTTGATAAAAAATTTATAGTGGAAATCGACGGCGTTGAAGATAATGTAAAACAAACTGTGTCTAATATGAAAAAACAATCAATCTTAGAACGCTGCGGATTTAAGGTAAAACGTATAACTTATCGCGAATGGACATATTCACCTAAATTATGCCTTGACAGAGTTCTGGCAGAATAAAAAAAGCCCCTAAGGGCTTTTTTTATTTATCAGAACTTAAACTTCTCTAAATATCAAAGAAGCATTTTGTCCTCCAAATCCAAATGAATTTGAAAGTGCCGCATGAACCTCAGCTTTTTGAGCCTTATGAGGTACATAATTCAAGTCACCGACATTTTCATCTTGGTTATCCAAATTAATAGTAGGAGGAATAATATTTTCATTAATAGTTTTGATACAAGCAATAGCCTCTATTGCACCTGTTGCACCCAAAACATGACCGTGCATTGATTTAGTTGAACTTACGCGCAAATTCGGATTTTTTTGTTTATCGCCAAACAACCTTTCAATCGCATTTGACTCGGCAACATCACCAAGCCCGGTGCTTGTTCCGTGAGCATTTATATATTGAATATCTTCAGGTTTTAAACCTGCATCTTTTAAGGCAAATTCCATAGACTTAGTCGCACCTTTACCTTCAGGGCAAGGAGCTACAACATCATAAGCATCGGCCGTTTGACCATAGCCAATCAATTCAGCATAAATTTTTGCTCCGCGTTTTTTGGCATGTTCATATTCTTCCAAAATAAGTACACCGGCACCTTCTGACATTACAAAACCGTCTCTGTCTTTGTCAAAAGGACGTGATGCTTTTTGAGGTTCGTCATTTCTTCTTGATAATGTTCTGGCACTGGAAAATGCACCAACACCTACATCACAAATCGTTGCTTCTGTTCCGCCTGCAACAATTACATCTGCATCACCATATTGAATTGAACGGAATGCATCCCCAATTGTATGCGTTCCGGTTGCACAAGCCGATACAACAACTTTGTTTACACCTTTAAACCCATAACGCATTGAAATCCTGCCTGAAGGCATATTTACAATCATCATAGGAATTGTAAATGGTGAACATTTGTTCGGACCTTTTTCCAAAATACGTACATGATTTTCTTCAAAAGTCCGGAAACCGCCAGCTGCTGAACTAACCATTACTCCAATTCTATATGGGTCAGTCTCTTTATCTTCTTCCAATTTGGCATCCTTTACCGCTTCATCTGCAGCTATCATTGCAAATTGAATAAATCTATCCATTTTTTTGGCTTCTTTTGAATCTAAATATAGTTCCGGATTAAAATTTTTAACCTCGCCTGAAATTTTTACAACGTGTTTTTCGATATCTATAGATTCGGAAGTGCTAATACCACTTTTACCTTCGACAAGACTGGTCCATAACTTGTCAACACCTATTCCAAAAGGTGAAACTGCTCCCAAACCTGTGACTACTACTCTTCTTTTCATCATCTCTAATCCCTTTTTAACAAATATGCGAGAATGAGAGAACATTTCTCATCCTCGCAAACTTTCAACGAATAAATTATTATTCAATTATGAGTGTGAATCAATGTAATTTACAGCATCTTGAACTGTTTGGATTTTTTCAGCTTCTTCATCAGGAATTTCGCATCCGAATTCTTCTTCAAAAGCCATAACTAATTCAACTGTATCTAATGAATCAGCACCCAAATCAGCTGTAAAACTTGCTTCAGGAGTTACTAAAGCTTCATCTACGCTTAATTGATCTACTACAACTTTTTTTACTTTTTCAAATGTACTCATTTCTTCTTCCTCATTAATTTAGTGTATCACTACTTTGTCAATTTTAATTATACTTATTAAAGATAAATTTGCAACCGATTTAAAAAATTGTTACATTTAACGGTTTTAAAACCTCATCAATAAACAATTTGCATTTAAATCGATAGAGGCAAAAGTCTTTGCCTTATAAAATTATATCATCAAACCGCCGGCAACTTCAATAGCTTGACCTGTAACGTAATCAGTATCCAAAGCTAAAAATTTAACGACTTTTGCAATATCTTCCGGTGTTCCAAGTCTTTTCATCGGAATAGCTTTAAGATATTCTTCTATATTTGGAAGTTCCGCAGTCATAGCAGTCTGAATAAATCCAGGACATACCGCATTGACTCTGATATTTCTTGAACCGAATTCTTTTGCAAGGGTTTGAGTAAAACCTATCAAACCGGCTTTTGAAGCTGAATAGTTTGCTTGACCTGCATTACCGTGACGGCCAACAATACTTGACATATTGATAATTGAACCTTGACGTGCTTTTGACATATATTTTATAACCGCATGTGTTACGCAATATGCACTGGTTAGGTTGATTTTAATAACTCTTTCCCATTGTTCCATATCCATCCTTAAGAAAAGACCGTCCTTTGTGATGCCGGCATTGTTAAGAAGAATATCAATTCTTCCGTGTTCTGCGATCATTTTATCAACATTTTCTTTTACTGCTTCATCATTTGATACATCAAAACTGTAAAAATAAGCATTAGCACCACATGCTTTAATTTCATCTAAAGCCGGTTGAGCTTTTTCTGCATCGCATATATCATTAATAATAATATCGCAGCCTGCTTTTGCAAGTTCCAATGCACAAGCCAAACCTATTCCGCGTGACCCGCCGGTTACCAAAGCAATTTTTCTTTCTGTCATTAACTTTCTCCTTATTTTCTTATCTTTAAACAGGATATAACTCCTGTATATTTACACACCTGCCATTAACTCCTTAAGAGCAGATAAAGTAGCATCTAAAGATGCCTTATCATAAACATTATATACCGTTGCCTCCGGAGCAATTTTTTTGTTTAAACCCGCAAGAACTTTACCGGGGCCTATTTCAATAAATATATCGACACCATCTGCTATCATTTTTTCAATAGTTTGTGTCCAATGTACAGACGAATATATTTGTTTTGGCATTTTTGTTCTAAAATCTTCTTTGTCAGTAGTTTTTTCAGCATCCACATTTGTTATTACCGGAATTGATGCATTATTTAGTTCTATTCCTGAAACAAAAGAAGAAAATTCATTCCCCGCATTTTCCATAAATTTAGAATGGAATGCACCGGATACAGCCAATGGAACCACTCGTCTGACACCATTTGCCAACATATATTCTGAAGCAGTTTTTACTGCATTTTCATCTCCTGTTATGACAACTTGTGCCGGAGAATTATAATTAGCTATGTCTACATATCCTGCTTTTGATCCCTCTAATAAGCCTGCTTTTAGCTGTTCTTCAGAAGCATTTAATACCGCTGCCATTGATCCGCCTCTTGTTTGGCCCATTAATTCTGCTCTTTTTTGTATAGCTTTAAATGTATCCTGTAATGACATAACTCCTGCTGCATACATTGCACAGTATTCACCTAAACTGTGACCTGCTACATAATCAGGATCTATATCTATTTGTGATTTCAAAGCCTCCATTGCGGCAATAGAAGTTGCTACTATACAAGGTTGAGTATTAATCGTTTGTTTTAAGACATCTTCCGGGCCTTCAAAACACATTAATGAAATTTTTTTATTTAGTGTTGAATCAGCTGTATCAAAAACATCTTTTGCAGCTGCATAATTTTCATATAAATCTTTTCCCATACCAACGCTTTGGGAACCCTGTCCGGGGAATATAAATGCAATCTTTTTACTCATAAACATAATCCCTCTTGCTATCTCTTTACTTAATTATACAAAAAACATTTAAAATGTAAATCCGACTCTTGTTACTGTTATAAATCTTAAAATTAAAACTGGATTCGGCATAAATATCTTTTAATATATTTGTGTTACAATTGATTCGAAGGAGAGTATTATGATAGAAAATTTTGTTACACAACACGGGATGGCAATTTCTGGGGCAATCTTAATTGCAGCTTATGTGTTCATTGCAACAGAAAAAATCCAAAAATCAGTTGTAGCCCTCGTTGGAGCTGCTTTAACTCTTTTACTTGGTTTGTTACCATTCCATTCTCATTTTGACAGCTCAACCGGAGTTTACGTTAAATCAGTTTTTGAATATATCTCTTTTGATGTAATATTTTTACTTATCGGAATGATGATTTTAGTCAATATTGCAAGCAAAAGTGGTGTATTTAAATGGATGGCACTGCAAATTTTAAAGGCAACTAAAGGACATCCTAAATTGGTTCTTTTTGCACTTGCGGGGTTCACTGCCGTTGCATCGGCTTTTTTGGATAATGTCACAACCGTTGTTCTTATGATGCCGGTTACTTTTGTTATTGCTAAAGAATTTGAAACCGATCCGGTACCGTTCTTAATCGCAGAAGTTCTTGCATCTAATATAGGAGGAACTGCAACATTAATCGGTGATCCGCCTAATATTATTATCGGAGCAAGAGCAGGATTAAGTTTTATGGATTTCTTGTATGAATTAACCGGTATCGTAACTTTAATTTTCCTAGTAAGTATTTCTATACTTATTTTTATGTTTAGAAAGGGTCTTAAAGCAACGCCTGAAAAAATGGCGCATATTGCAAATATTGATAATTCTAAAACTATAACAAATAAACCTTTAATGATACGATCTATGATTACTTTAGTCTTGGTTATTACAGGTTTTGTTACCCATGATATGACAGGGATTCCGGCTTATGCCTTTGCTCTGGCAGGAGCTGCTTTCTTGTTATTATTTGAAAAACCAAAAGAAATATATGAAGATGTTGAATGGCTTACAATATTCTTCTTTGTAGGATTGTTCATAATTATCGGTGGATTTGAGGCTAACGGAGGTATAAGCTTTTTAGCCGATAAGTTAATACAACTTACCCAAGGAAGTTTGACAGCTGCAACAATGTTTATTTTATGGGGCTCAGGTATATTATCCGGAATAATTGATAATATCCCTTACACCGCCACTATGGCGCCGCTAATTGCTGAAGTTCAGCATACCATTCCTTTTGCAGGAACTGAACATATGCATCATCCGCTTTGGTGGGCATTATCACTGGGAGCCTGCCTTGGAGGAAACCTTACTATAATCGGTGCTGCTGCTAACGTTATTGTAAGTGAAACCGCTGCTTCTAAAAATTATCCGATTACATTTATGAGATTTATGAAGTATGGAGCATTGGTAACATTTATTTCATTGACTTTAAGCTCATTATATTTATATTTCAGATATCTACATTAATATTTCGGAAAGTATACAAAAAAAGACCGAAATTATTCGGTCTTTTTTGTTTAAAACAATTTTTTAACTGTCATTTTTTTCAACAACTCAATTGACATTTAATTAATAAATTAATATAATTTTCTTATGACAAAAATAATTAATGTAGTAAAAGGCACACATGACATTTTACCTCAAGAGGTTGAACAATGGCATATTTTAGAAAAAAATGCATTGGAGGTTTTTAGCAAATACGGATATAAAGAAATCCGTACTCCAATATTTGAGGTAACGGAACTTTTCGCACGCGGAGTGGGCGATACAACTGATATCGTAAATAAAGAAATGTACACTTTTGAAAAAAGTGACCGTTCTTTAACCCTAAGACCTGAAAATACCGCGGGTGTGGTTCGTTCCTACATTGAAAATGGTATGTCCAGACTGTCTCCACCGGTAAAGCTTTGGTATAAAGGACCTATGTTTCGATATGAACGACCTCAAAAAGGCAGACAACGTCAGTTCCATCAGGTTGGTGTTGAAATGTTTGGAATTAAGGAACCTACTGCTGATGCCGAAGTTATTTTAATGGCAGTCAATTATTTAAAATCATTGGGATTAAATGACCTGGAAGTAGAAATAAACTCTCTCGGCTGCCCTAAATGTCGTGAAAATTTTAAAAATAATCTCAAAACTGTTTTGAAACCCGAATTTGACAACCTTTGTGAAGATTGTCAAAAAAGATATGATAAAAATCCATTACGACTTTTAGATTGTAAAGTAGAAAGCTGCAAGTTGATTTTTGAAAAACCTGAAATCCAAAAAGTTATACAATCAGACTTTATATGCGAAGAATGTGCTGAACATTTTTCGAAATTAAAGTCATATTTGGATAAAATGAATGTTAAATATACTGTTAATAAGTTATTAGTTCGCGGTTTAGATTATTACAACCGCACGGTTTTTGAAATCAAATCCAACAATCTTGGATCTCAAAATGCAGTTTGCGGCGGAGGTCGATATGATAGCCTCGTAAAAAATCTCGGTGGAGAAGATACTCCCGCTGTAGGCTGGGCAATGGGAATGGAAAGATTAAATGCCTTACTGCCGGTTCCCAAAACTAAAAAACTTGACGGTTATATTGTATCGAATTCTGACGTTGATGCGTTAATGCTGGCTGAAGAATTAAGACTTCAAGGTTTTCGTGTTGAATTTGATCTTTCAAATAAAAAATTTACAAAACAACTTGAAAAAGCTTCAAAAGTAGCCAACTTTGCCTTGATTTTAGGAGAAGACGAAATTAGTGCAGGAACTGTTTCTGTTAAAAATCTTGCAACCTCTGAACAAAAAACTTTTTTAAGAAATGAATTAAGGAGTGTATTATGACAAGTCCGGCTTACGAAGTCATAAAAATTTTGACATCCGCTTTCAGAAAAAAATTTGATGATTTTAAAGGTATTTACCTTTTCGGACAATTTTTGGACGGAAAAAACCACGAAGGACAAGATATTGAACTTGTCGCTATTTTTGATACTGAAGATAAATCAAAACGTGAAGAAATATGGCCTATCGTTGGGAAAATTGAAACCGAATTGAATGTGTGTATAGATTTATATCCCTACACTATGAGTGATTTTAAAAAAGATGAAGATCTATACAATGAAGTAATGGATGAGGGTATCTTTTTTGATGCTCTTGGTATAATGCAAGATAAATAGAGGGACAAATTAATGGAAAAAATTACAATCCGTTCTGACAGACAAACTGATTACAAATTTCAATACAAAGGAGAAGAAGTTGTTTTAGGCGCAGGAAAAATTTTAAGTATTGCTGACGGCCTAAATCACGTTGTTTTGCCTACTTGTGCAATGAAAATTATGAATAACCTCATTGTAATCAAAGATGATGTAAAATAATTCAAAACTATAAACTTTTTAACTCATGTTGATGGTTCTAATGAATATTATAACCAGAGTTTTTGCTTAAAATTTTATCTTTCAATCTCTTTAATCCTGTGCCATAAAAATACTTTAATTGTTCAGGAAAATTCTCTTCTATATCTAAAAGATACATATCGTGAACTATGAATTCTTTTAATAAAAATATTACGTCAGGGTTTTTTGTCCAAATAACTTTATCTTCAACTTTTCCAAACATTCCTTCCGTATCGTCTGCTATAAGAAAAACCATTCGTCCGCCTAATGAATGCTCTATTTCTCGTCCGTTTTTATGCTTAAAAACTGTGCCAAAAGGGCATTCTATATTATCATAACCTACTATTTTTACATCTAATCCCCTGTTATATGCATCAAATAAGTGTTGTTCTATGTATTTAAAATCTTGGAACCAAATTTCTAAATATATGTCTTTTTTTGCTGACTTTATTATTTCTATAAGTTTCTCTCTTATCCCAAACGATCCTAATACAGCATGTATAGGTTCATTATAATCTTCTTTTACTGCCGGAAGTTTTTTCTCCAAGAATTCAAGGTTCGATTCTATTTTTCTTCTGAATCTTTTTGTTAATTCTTTAGGCTTTATAGGAATAAATTTTTGTGGTTTTTCTCCGGAATTTGTAACTATACGAGCTGCTTCCAGTGACTTTAACGTATCATAAGCTCTGGATTGAGGAATATCCGCTAATTTTGCTACCTCATAACCGGTTGCAGGATACTTCTTCAAAAGTGCAATATAAACTTTTGCTTCGTATCCGTTTAAACCTATCTCTTTTAAACTTTCTATTATATCCTGCATAACAAAATTATATCATAATTAAAAACTTGATATAAAATTTAATTTATTTTCTCCAACTTGAAAGTTTTAATCAAAAAATATTTGTTACCAAATGACTTTTTCTATAATCTCTATTTCATAACCGTCCGGATCCTTTATAAAGGCTATTTTTGTCCCTTTACCGTTTAAATCAAAAGGTTCATATAAATATTCATAACCTAAATGATGTAATTTCTCACTAAATTCATCTAAAGATTTTACCGAAAATGCAAAGTGACCAAAACCGTTCCCTAAATCATAACCGTT
>CALUQI010000047.1 GCA_944322875.1 Candidatus Gastranaerophilales bacterium | reverse complement strand
GCGCCGCCGTCGTTTTGCATATTCGCTGCGGCTTTGATTACCGGTTTTGAACTCAAAACGTTTACATCGAAACTCATCTTTTGTCTCCTTGATTTTCCCTTATATATATAAAGTATTTTTTATAAAGAAATGTTACAAAATTACCAAAATTGCAACAAAAATTTACAATGCGTTTCAAGATTCAAATTTAAATACTACTTGGGTTTTAAACCCTATTTCAAACAAATCTTTTTTCCTGATAGCATAAGTTATATCAGGACGATAATCGTTATTTGCAGAGGTAAGATATATTTCCGTTATATTTTGCTCTGCATCATAATGTACTCTTAATTTTTTTATAAGGTTGACATGAGCTCTATCTAAACCGTCAGCAATCCTTAATATTCCGCTCAAACGTTTAACAATTTTTCTGTCTTTTCTGTCTAATTTGCAATATACCTCGTGTGATTTTTTATCAGGCAAAGATCCCCTGTGATACCTGCAAATACACGACAATATTGCATTTTCTGACTCGTCATAATCTTTTAATCCATATTGAAGAATAAGCTTTTGACTATGCTTATTATGTGATTTAGAATCTATAAAATAACCGATATCATGGAGAAGTGCAGCACTCTCCAATAATTTTCGCTGCTTGTTAGACATCACTTTTAAGGTATCATTCACTCCATCAAAAATCATCATAGCTAATTTTCTAACCTCTATTGGGTGACTGGTACCATTAGAAAATTTATTCAACATTTCTTCTGCTGTCATTTTCATACCATTTCAGCTTATCAAAAAAATAGTTTTACCGCAATTTTTATGATATAATCAGCATTATATGGAAGAAAAGCGCGAAAATTTTTTGGGAGAAAATTTTAACTTTCCGGAATCTGTTCTTGATGAAATTCAGAAGAATATAGAAGATATTATTCTGAATTTTGACATTCCGGAAAGTAATAAACTCGACGTAATAAAAAAAATTAATTATATGTATTCCCAAACCCGTTATTTGTCGGTAACAGATGCTTTAACCGGTTTATACAACAGACGGCACTTTGAAGACAATTTAGAACGGGAATTTTTACGGGCTGTCCGATATAAAAGCAACTTGAGTTTTGCCATTATTGATGTTGATTTTTTTAAAAAAATTAATGATACATACGGACATAGCTGTGGTGATTATGTATTAAAGGAAATAGCTTACCTAATATTACAAACATTCAGAAAAACTGATTTAGTTTTCAGGTATGGAGGAGAGGAGTTTACAGTAATCATTACTGAAACACCATTAGAAAAAGCTGTCATACCGCTTGAAAGACTTAGAAAATCCATTGAAGAATATATATTTTCTTACAATAAAAACAAAATTAAAATAACGGTCAGCATAGGAGTTTCTACTGTCAATGAAAAGGTTAAATCGGTTCACGAATTGTTTGAAAATGCCGACAAAGCTCTTTACCAAGCAAAAGAAAATGGTAGAAATCAAATACAAACTAATCTTTCTTAAACATATTTTGAAACATAACACAAGCTGCCAAAGCGTGCTGAACGGTGTCCATTCTAACCAATGAAGCAGTCTTCGGAACCCCAAGCTGCTTCCAATCTGCAGAGTTTGGGAAACCGCCTTTTAACGGACCCTTTTGGATCTGGACCAAACACAAAAATTTAATCCCTGTATCAATTGATTTCATTATTCTCATTTTCATTAAATCATCATTTAAACAGCCATATGCAGCTATCAGTCCTTCTACAATACAAGAAATACTTAACGGTTTAATATTATCTATTAGTGCTCCGTAATACTGCTCATCTTTGTTTACAATCTGCTTAGGTATAACTTGTTCCACCATTGATATTACATGATTCCTTAACAACAAAATTTCTTCATCAGTAAGATTATTATCCTCAGTATTAAGCAACTTTTCCGTTGCTAATATTGAACTGTAATCGAATGGAATTTCTTTCAATCTTTTTCTTAAATTAGCAAGGAAAATAAGTCCTTTCTTGGCCGAATCCAACCATTTCTTCTTAGGATTAAACTCATAAAGGTATAAAAGACCCAAAGGAGCGTCACCCGTGTAATTAAGGTTATAATTTTCTCCGATACCACCATTTTCTATATCGTAAAAGTTATAAAATTGTCCGTTCTTCATTTGCATGAAAAGTAAAAATTGGCCCATTCCTTCAAAGATTTCTTCAGGAATTATCTTTTCTGGTCTTAAATCTGAAAAAGCAACCAAAGCCATTGCCGTTGCCGAAAGTTTTGCCTTTTTACATTTTAAGTTTTCTTCTTCGGGATTTGATACTACAGCATATCTGCCAAATCCAAGTTGTTTTACATATTCATCGACAAAATATTTTGCTGATATTCTTCTTCGCTCGGATAGTTCTTTTATTTGCAAATCCTTTTCGCATAAATAAAGAGAATATAACATCCTTGCATGATTCGTAGTGTTATAAACTTTCTTATTTATATGGTATTTGTCTTTAATATTTCTGATATATATGAAACGCCCATTATCTAACATATTTTCATTTACATATGCAAGAGACGAAATAATTGAATTATGGATTTTTGAAAGATTATTTTGCGAACCGACATATTTTTTTGCATCTTTGGACATAAACCAAGCAAACACTGCAGCTGCAACCACCACCAACAATAAATATATATATTGTAATGAAAATCCTTCCATAAAGAAATATTAGCAGACCCTTACCTAAAAATCAAACTAATTAAACTTTTTCAACGTTTCTGTAATTTTATATAACCCCGTAGCATGTGATGATTTTACAAAGACATTATCATTATCTTGTATAAGACTATTTAGTTCAGGCAAAATTTTATCCACATTTTCAAAATAATAACAGTTCAAACTATCTCTTAAGATATCAAACACGTTAAGCATCTCATTTCCGCAAAGAATCAATTTCGAAGGGTTTGCGGATTTAATTGGCTTAATAAGAGAAAAGTGGTATTCTATTGCATTATCACCGCCTTCTGTCATATCACCCAAAAACATGACTTTATTTTCTTTATATGTTTTGCCAAAAGCTTCAATAGTTGCAGGCATTGAAAGCGGATTTGCATTAAAAGCCTCATCAACCAAAATTATATTTTTACCGTTATAAATTAAATTTAAAGTCTCACCGCGTCCCTGCAAACATTTAAAATTTCTAAGTCTTTGCAATGCATTTTCTACAGGTAAATCTAAAATAAGTATAACCGCGACTGCCTGAGCCATATCATATAACAGGTGTTTTGGAATATATTCAAACTCGTATAATTGTCCCCTCACATTCAAAGCTGAACCGTTTTGTGTGGTTAAAATTCTCACGTCAACATCGTCGCGTTCGCCTGTTGTTAATATTTTTAATTGTTTTTCCAATGCTGCAGATTCAAAAATCTCATAACACTCAGTATCTCGATTTATTACGGCAAATGAACCTGGCTTCATAGTATTAAAAATTTTACTTTTTGCTCGCGCCATTCCTTCGATAGTTTGCCCCTCCTTTAGGTGAACAGCCGCTATGTTTGTTATAACTGCTATATGAGGAATCGTTACGTAACCATTACCAATAGAGGATTCAATTACCCAGTATCTTTTACTTAAATCAAAAGTCGTCATATTCCAACACATTGCAATAAGAGTATTTGCAAGGTTTAAATTTGATTCCGCACCATATTCATTGAGCACATCATAAATCATTCTTGTTGTAGTTGATTTCCCAGCACTACCCGTAATTGTGATGACTTTCCCTTTGTAGTATCTTCTTATATACCGACCAAGATTAAATATTGCTTTCGTAAAATCATCTACTTCAATAATCGGTACATTAAGATCTCTAAAGAATTCATTATTTGTACACATTATTGCCGAAATTTTTGAAATCTGAGAACTGATATTTTTCTTTATTGCACCCCTTGTTTCTCCAGGTGACCTCACAAAAACAATGTCACCATCTTGTATTGAGTCATGCCATATCTTTACCCCAGTCGCGGACCAATCATCCGGCAAATTATAAAAATTACAATTCAAAAGTGCTTTTTTTATATTTTCCTTGTTCCAAAATCTCATATGTTGATTATACAGAATTTATCAAACTTGTGCAACAAAACCAAGGTGCACTATGCTGTTTTCTTAATCTATTGTGGAGTGTACTTAAATATTTTTTAAAATCTTTTAACATCATCTTTCACATTTTTTTACCGATTTAATTATTAACTGAAAGTGTAATCTTTATGTTATACTCAGACTGGGAGAAACATATGAAAGCACTTATTTGGCATAAAAATGGAAAAACTGAGGTAGTTAGAAAAGAAATACCAAAAATCCAAGATTCAAGAGATGCCATAGTAAAGGTAAAACTTTCATCAATTTGTACAAGTGATTTACATATTATTCACGGAAGTGTTCCGCGAGCTATACCCGAAACTGTACTTGGACATGAATTTGTAGGGGAGGTAGTACAATTAGGTGACGCTATTAAAAATATAAAAATTGGTGATAGAGTTGCAGTAAATTGTGAAACTTTTTGCGGAGAATGTTTTTTTTGTAAAAAAGGTTTTATAAACAATTGCGAAAAAGGCGGATGGGAACTAGGCTGCACCATAGACGGATGTCATGCTGAATATGTAAGAGTTCCTTTTGCTGATACCGGTTTAACAAAGCTGCCTAAAAATGTTTCGTACGAAAACGCACTATTTGTTGGTGACATATTATCAAGCGGTTATTTCGGAGCTAAAATGTGCGAAATTCAAGAAGAAGATTCTATAGCAATAATTGGTGCCGGTCCTGTTGGTTTATGTGCAATGATGTGTGCCAAATATTTAGGTGCAAAAAATGTTATTGCCATTGATATTAATGAAAATAGACTTAATATAGCAAAAAAAGAAAAACTCGCAAATTATTTCATTAATCCTAACAAAACAGATGTGGAAACAGAAATCAAAAAACTTACGAACAATCACGGTGCTGACGGAGTTATTGAATGTGCCGGCGGTATAAACACTTTTGAAATGAGCTGGAAAATTGCCAGAGCAAATGCCATTGTCGCTATAGTTGCTATGTATGAACAAAATCAAACGTTACCTTTGCCGCAAATGTATGGGAAAAATTTAACTTTTAAAACTGGCGGTGTTGATGCTGTTCATTGCAAAGAATTACTTGATTTAATTTCACAAGATAAGATTTCAACTGATTTTCTTATTACACATCGAATTCACATGGATAATATTGAGCAGGGGTATCGTATTTTTAAAAATAAGGACTGTTTAAAAATAGCAATTGGTTTTTATGAGGATTAATTTTGGAAAAGCTTATCTTGGCAATTGGTTTAAGAATTTTTTCTAATCCGTTTTCTAACGTATTGCAAAAGCAGCTCACATTAAACGGGTGCAGGCCATTTGATGTAAACTTTTTGACCTACACTGGTTTAAGTTTAATATCTTTATTATTTTTGTACGAAATAAATATCAATGAACTACCCTTAATTGTTTGGGTTTCTGCAATCTTAGAGGGATTTGCGGAGCATTGGGAAATGGATTTCTTGTAAAAGCAATTGAAGAAGGTGACCTTTCGATTTTGGGGCCCGTAAATTCTTATAAAGCTGTTGCTGCAATGTTATTTGGCATTTTATTTTTAAGAGAAATTCCTTCAGTATTAGGCATTTTGGGCATTATTCTTATAATTTACGGAAGTTATTTTATTTTTGATACCCAGAAAGAAGGATTCTCAATTGCTTTACTAAAGCGAAAGGACATACAGTACAGGATTCTGGCATTAATTTTTACTGCGATTGAAGCTGTTTTTATAAAAAACGTTATAATCAACTCTGACATTTTAATCTCCTTTATACTCTGGTGTTGGTTTGGAACATTATTTTCAGGCGGATTAATATTTTTTAATAGCCAAAAGTTTTCGGTTTGTAAAATAAATTTTAAAGAATTGATAATGTTGATAATTTCAACAGGAATCATGCAATGGAGTACCAATTATGTTTTTAATCATATGAATGTCAGTTACGCGTTAGCCCTCTTCCAACTATCATCTATTTTGAGTGTAATTTTTGGGTGGAAATTTTTTGATGAAAAAAATATCACCCAAAAACTATTTGGCTCTTTCATAATGTTTGTAGGTGCTATTGTATTAATATTGTTTAAATAAATATAGAGAATATTTTTTCAACTGACAATAAATTGTAAAATTAAACCGCTTATACAACTTATTATTAGTAAAATTAATATTACAAAAACTGAATCCTTAAATTGTTGATTTTTTCTTAAAAGAACCAAAAGTCCCAAACCTGCATTTGAACATAATCCGGCAATTGCAGCACCAAAAGTTATTGTTCCTTTAATCAACAACATTGTTAAAGCTATAGATACCGCACAATTAGGTATCAAACCAACAATTCCTGTAACTATCGGTTCAATTAGTTTTAGCTTAATATCAGGATTACTCAAAAAATTAATTATAAAAGTATCTCTGATGAAAAAATTTAAAATTAGTGTAATTACTAAAATAAAACCAAATATATTTAACGTGTGCATAATAGGATGCAACCATAAATTCATCTTATTATTAGTTATAATATCGTGTTTACAGCAACCTTCTTCAAAAATATCTTCTTTAGCTGAGTTATTATTAACCTGATTTTTGAATAACAAATCGACTAAATACCCTGCAATAATTGCAATAACAAGTTTAACACCCACGACTGGCAAAATAAGAGAAGCCTTTTGCGGATATGAGAGTAAAATAGGAATAGCTTCATCAGATGTTGCAAGATATATAGCAATAAGAGTTCCTCTTGATAAAAATTTATTAACATAAAGCGAGCTTGCGATTATTGAAAACCCGCATTGAGGAATTATTGCAGCCAAACTTCCGACTAAAGGTCCTGCTTTTTCAGACCCTTTTATAAAATTATTTATTTTTTCAGAAAAATAAAATTCAAAAAGTTCTATAAAAACAAAAACTAAAAATAAAAACGGTAATGTGTGGAAGCTATCAATTATTGCATCAGATATCCAATCAGACAATCCTAAGCCTTTTACAAATGAATCAAACTTGCCAAATAAGAAATTATTAATAATTGCTATAATTTCACAAAAATTATTAAACATAATACACTCATAATATTACTTATTTGTAAACTTTTCAAATTATTAAGAATAACCGAGTCGGTAATGGTATTTATAATAATTTTGATAAATCCTAATTGTATGAAAAAAATATTTGCATCAATTCTTATAATGTTAACGGGTCTAACCGTTTTCGCAGAAGACTTGTCAACCCAAGTTCAGCACTATGAGCATATGTTTTACGAAAAAGGTGCAGAAAATGACACAGTAGCAATTACAAATTGTAATAACATTATTTGTAAAGGAAATGTTTTTAAAGTTGCTTTTAATTGTGATTTCAAATCAGAATGTGCAAAAGCAGGCGAAAGAGTAAATTTTGATATCCCGCAAGCAATTTATACACGCGAAGGGACTCTATTAATTCCGGCTTGCTCAAAAGTGGTCGGCACAATTATAAGGATAGAAAAACAAAGAATCCCAAACAAAAATGCCAGAGTTTACATAAATTTTGAGTGTTTGCTGCTTCCTGACGGAACAGCAGTAGCAATGTCAGCACGTCCTTGCACAAAAGACGGCTCCTTAAAAGAGGGGCCTTGGCACACAGCAGGTAAACTTACCGCGTACACTCTTGGGTTGGGTGTTGTCGGGGCAGGTGCAGGTACAGGTTTTGCATTTATTCCAAATCCTGCAAGACTTGGTGTAGGATATGCTATAGGAATTCCTGTAGGTACAACTGTTGGACTTATTACCGGGTTGATTACTCCAGGACTTAAATATCACGCTAAAGCAGGAGAAAATATTGTAATTATTTTATGCGAAAATTTGTGCCTAGCAAAACAAAAAGAATGTAATTGCAACCAATAATATAAAAAAACGGCATTTTAGCCGTTTTTTATATTTTTATAAGAAAAAATTTACTATCCTTTAATGCTAATACTTTATGTTCTTTATCCTTTTTAAACATAAGAATTTCACCTTTGTCAACTTTAAATTTTTCAGCGTCAAAGTGAAGTTCAATTTCACCGTCAATAACATAAACAGCGGCATCGCATAATGATGTATGTGTAT
Source organism: Candidatus Gastranaerophilales bacterium (assembly GCA_944322875.1). Classification (GTDB taxonomy): domain Bacteria; phylum Cyanobacteriota; class Vampirovibrionia; order Gastranaerophilales; family Gastranaerophilaceae; genus SIG32. Next base: position 5,301 of record CALUQI010000047.1, on the reverse strand, counting down.
CTATAATTTCATCCTTTTTTAATGCTATAACCGCCAGCATACTGTCATCTTTTGACATTAAAATATTCTTGTCAAATTTTTTTTCGTCTAAATCAGCAAGTTCTTTCGCTTTTAACACATTAAAAAACATTTACACCTCCTTTACAGTACAATATAAACAATTTTCTGGAATTGTACATTAGACAAACTAATAATTTTTATATTGATTTATAATATTTTATCTGTTACCCTTGGCACGATTATGAGTTTTACACAACATTTGACAATTACTTACATCGGTTGCACCACCCTTTGACCAGGCTGTTACATGATCTGCATCCATTTCTTTGAATTGCCAAATGCGGTTTTTATTACTATCATTACCTAATGCACACAAAGGACAGTTAGAAACACCTTTTTCTTTTGCTTCTTGAGTTTGGCGTGCATAAACTGTTTTCTTGTCACGTTCTTCAAATATTCTAATTTCAAGTAACTTACTATCTTGGCAGCCGCCTAGAACATACTCATATATTCCTTTTTTATTTCTGACAAATTCGTCGGCATAAAGTTGGGTAATTTTTGCGTTTATTTCAGTTTTACTATAAGGATTTCTGTGATAAGTTTCGTACAATCTTCCCCATTCAATATTTTTCATTTCAGAATGAACGTCATCAAACAAACCATCTACCCAATCAATGATAGAATTAAAGTATGTTTTAAGTTCGTTAATATTGTTATCGTGTCTATGTCTTGACATGTATTCTTCAATATTACCTTTGCTAACCCAAGACAAAGCGCATTCAAGGTATTCTTGGCGGTTCACCACTCCGGAGATATACGAACTCCATTTTGCAATATTAGCGTTCTGTGAGTTACTGAACTCTTCTTTTGCCAAAGTTACAAATGGTCCTGAATATATAGCATTCAAAACTTCTTGTCTATTTAAAGGTACTCCGACAATATTGATAGTTTTAAACCATTCTTTAATTTCACTTTCTGTACCTTCACAAACATAAATTAGCAATTTTGTATCGAGTATCTTTTGTTTTTTGTCTTCTGCAAGCCCTCTAAAATACTGTTGCATCCCATTTTCAACAATAGCAAATCTACTTGTTACAAAGCGTCCTAAACTTGTAATACGCTGTTGTCCGTCTAAAACTTCAAGTTGTCCGTCTTCACGTCTGTTAAAGTAAATTAATCCGATAGGATAACCCTTTAATACGGAATCAATTACAGCAACATCTTTTTTGCCGTCAGCATAGATGTAATTACGCTGATATTCAGGCTGAATGGTTAACTTCCCGTCCATTCCATATAAACCTTTGCCCTCAAGCTCGTTATAAACAAACCCCTCGCAAATATCTTTTACAGTCCATTCGGTATGCAGTTCTGTTTTCATAAGTTACCTCTTTTTTTGATTAAAATTCTTGCATAAGGAGCATATACCGGATATTCTATATTATCAGCGGTATAATAATTCCCTTTTTTATCTTTTCCGCGGATTGTTAAAACCGCGTTTATCATATTATTACTTTTCATTTTACCTTTAATATGCGATATCGGATTTATGTACTGTTTATTCGGTGGAAAACCATTTAAATTACCTAAATATAAAATTTCAAATTGCTTCGGATTATATTTATCAAGAAAAGTTATAGGAACACCCATTACTCCTTCATGATCTCGAGGAATTGAATCTGTATAAGGAACATCGATAGCATCATAATTATCATATTTCTTATATTTTTGTCCCTTAACCTCTTTATGTTTACTGTGTTTGATATTTTCAGCCATAGTCATAAGTTTTAACGGTTTATGCCTTCTTCCATGATCTAAATTAGTTAGCCACAAACAACTATTTGTCGCAACAATTCTGTTCCCGCAAGAATCAATTTTTGCCTCTGTTCCATACAACTCATAATTTTCGGGAACAATGAAACCCGATATTGCACGCCCCATCCCAGTGCCAAGCCATGCAAAATCATTTTTAATTAAATTAAATATCTCTTTATATGTGATACAGTTAATATTACCTATAATCAAAAAAGTTTTTTCAACTTCATATATCCAATTAACAAACTCCCTGAATAGACTAAAAGGCGGGTTTGTGATAATAATATCTGCCTCATCTCGCAATTGCTTAACTTCATCACTTCTAAAATCTCCGTCACCCTCTAAATATTGCCACTCTAAGTCGTCTATATCAATAACACCATTTTGATTTGAGTCATGGTCCAAAGTAAAAATTTTTCCTCTTATTTTGTTTATATTTGGGTCAAAATGCGGTGCTTTCTCTTCAAACAAAGAGACTTTATAGGGCATGTTAACATTTTTGCTTTCGTAAGCATAACTTGTACTGATAAGTTTTTTCAATCCGAAAGCTTCAAAATTTTGTGCAAAAAACTTTGTAAAATTAGACCATTCAGGATCATCACATGGCAAAAGTATCGTTTTATCTCTAAAAACATCAGGATTATAATCAATATAAGCCATTATCTCTTTTTCAATATCGACCCACTGAGTGTAGAATTCATCATTTTTAGCTTTTTTAGCTTTTTTTAAATTTTCATTAGCCATAAAAAGTTCTTTTTTTAAATACTGTAATTACAAATTACTATATCATAAAAAATATAGATGTTATTAATTTTAATAAAAAATATTTATATATCATCAGGGAAACTTTTATAAGTTCAGGACACAGGTATAGCAATCTACAGATTTTTCATACAAAGTTTCCTTCAAAATAACACTGAAACATCAGTAACTGACTATTATTCAAACATAAAAGGAGCATTTTAGAGTTATGACAATAAGACAGGATAAAAAATCTATCCTGTTTTATTTACCCTGGATGCGATTTATCTTGGATTTTTTGTGTTAAACGAGTCTCCGGGTTTTGCCTGAAAAATAAATTCCCTTTTGGCAAAAGCCCTCCGCTCTCTGCAAAAAATCCGCCGAACGCTAATTGTGCATTCTCTTCGCTATCACATGTAAAAATAAAAAGAGGATTAGGAAAAATCCTATCCTCTTTTTATTTACCGTAGAATTGTCGAATTTCGAACTTGGTTGATTGAAATTAAAATTTAAATTATTATGCCAAATAATTTAAATTTACATCTTCATTTAATGATTGTTGGTTTTGCTTGCCAAAAATCAATCCGCTTGTTTCTTTTAGAAAACCTTGAATATTATTATCTACGGGATATTGTTTTCCATCTACAACAACAACTTGATTTGTTGAGTCAGAAGCAAATAAAGAAGGGGTTTCTTTTAAATCATATTGTTTACCGTCAATAATTACTACTTCTTTATATCTTGGAGCAAAAGAGCAAATTGTTGAATTGGTATCTTGAACTTTTACTACAGGATAACTTTTTCCATTAATATAAACTGATTTATGTTGTGCTGGCGCAATCGAATTAGAAACACTCATATTAGATGCAAATTTTGTTGAATTAATCATTTATAAACCTCCACACTATAATCATAATAATATAAAGTAAATTTCCATTAATAAATTGATATAATTTTTAAAAAATTATACATATTTGTTAATAGAAATTTACAGTTCAAATAAAACTTCTAAGCCAAAATGCAAACACTATAAAATTAAGAAATATTTCTTAGAATATACTGAAAACACTTTAAGTTATCTACCCTGGATGCGATTTGTCTTGGATTTTTTGCGTTAAACGAGTCTCCGGGTTTTGCCTGAAGAATAAATTCCATTTTGGCAAAAGCCCTCCGCTCTCTGCAAAAAATCCGCCGAACGCTAATTGTGCATTCTCTTCGCTATCACATGCAAAAATAAAAAGAGGATTAAGAAAAATCCTATCCTCTTTTTATTTACCATAGAATTGTCGAGTTCAGAACTTGGTTACTTGAAAATATGGTATAGTTTTACGTAAAATACGTGATAAAAAGGAAAGCGAAAATGTTTCAACGATATTATATAAAGTGTCCAGTATGTAATAAAATAACTGTTTTAAGAATTCAAGCAGGCTTTTTACCCAAACATCCTGTAAGATTTAACTGTGGTAATTGTAAAATTTCATTATATGGAGAAGCATTTTTTGACGCTCCTCGTGTAACTCTTAATATGTATAGAGGTGAAATTATACCAGAAAATAATGTTCCCGATTATTTGTTAGCAGTTTCTGGAGAATTCTTATGTTCAAAATTAAAACAAATTAATAAAAATGAAGATGTATGTACATATCTATCGCCTTTTATGGATTTCATTTCAACAAGTGGTCAAGAAGTTTTTACATATTTTAAGAATTATATTTTAAATTGTATTGACTATATAGAAAAGATGCAAAATAATTACATCATTTGTAATCAACTATATTTCTTAAAACAAATTGAACTTTTAAAAGAAAAGTTATCATATTTACCAAGTGATTTATATCCATTGAACAATGAATTTGATATTTACAGAGCTTATCATTTTGTTAATCGTCAATTTTATGAAACAATTAATAAACATGAAGCAAATGCAATTGCTAGATTTATTTTTGGTGAAATTGAAAATTTTGAAAACAACAATATTTCCGGATTATTAAAATTAGTAATGTATTTTGAAGATAAAAACTTATTAGACAAATGGGAATATAATATATTTCAGTTAAATAATCAATTTATAGAAAGTTTTTATAAATTTATTCCTATTCTTGCTTGTAAATATTACCAATCAAATATTGAAGATTTAGAAAAAATTTATTCTATTAATACAATTAGTTTTGAAGAGGTTGAACCTTTATATTTTAAATGTTATGAATTATTGTCTGATACATTAGCACTTTTGATGGCTTTTAATAATTTAAAATATAGAAATGATTTTACAATAATGAAAGATGGAATTAAATTTAGAAAAAAAGCTATAACAACTTTGGATGAATACATAGCAATAGAATCCAAAGGGTTCAAAATTGATTGCATAGATGGAACAGAAATGTATGATAATATAGTATTTGGTACGTTTGATAGAGCTATAAGAAATTCTATCGGGCATTTTAACTATGAAATACTGACACAAGATGTATTTAATCAAACAATTCTTTTTAAAGATTTAAAGGATGATAGCAAAAATGAATCTAGAAGCTTATTAAAAATATGTTTTGATATGTGGAAGATGTATATTGCAATACAAAATATTTCTGAAATAATTTATCAAACTAAAAAGATCACATTTGTATTAAAAGGTATTAGACCATCAGTAAAATTTTAAATAAGCTTGATTTGCCTGGATATTTTGAAAATCGAGTCTCCGGGTTTTGCCTGAAGAATAAATTCCATTTTGGCAAAAGCCCTCCGCTCTCT
>CALUQI010000046.1 GCA_944322875.1 Candidatus Gastranaerophilales bacterium | reverse complement strand
ATTACTTCATGCTTTGAAGATACTGTATTCTGGGGAAATGATAACAAAGAAATTGATATGAAGAAGATTAAATTAGCAGCAAATCTTGGACACAGTGAATGGATTACGAACACTTTAGGTGTTATGTTTGCAGATGGGGTCTCAGGTATTATTGCATACAATCCCGAATGTATTCAAGATCCTTACAGAACTGATGTTATAACTGTTTCTGATGCAGGCATCGGAACTGATTGTTTAGCTATTCTATATGATACTTCAGGTTTTAAAAAACCTAATACACAATCTAAAGATTTGAGAGGTTTAAATGTCTTAAGCCTCGACGGCGAAAGCTGTGTATATCAACTCCCTAACGGAACTTGTTTTGGTAATGCATTCAAGCCAACCGCCCTAAGCAAAGAAGATTGCATAAAGGAACAGAACGAATTACAAATAAGAGAATGTTACTGGGACTTAGATTATTGGGCAGGTGCTGTAAAACAATGTGGTGGCCTTGATAAATTAGCTAATCCTGATCAAGTAGCAGAAATAATGAATTACATCTATAATACCGACAAGATAGTTGCTTTTGGTAGTGAAGTAAGTGCCAATCTTGATTATGAAAAAGCTAATGAATTAGGATTTATAGTAACAACGGGCTCGTCATTCACCATATGGAATAATTCTGAAAACCATTACGTTTATTCAGGAGCCCCATATTTAACACCTACATCCGCAAAACCGAACTATTCTTCAAACAGAAATAATCAAAATACATATGCCGTATGTATTGTTGAATAACGTTATTAATAAAAAAGAACCACAGTTTGCACTGTGGTTCTTTTTATCTCATAAATGAACTAGTCATTAGTATAATCTCTGACAACACCCTCATAAGCATCAATGTATATTTTTTTAATATCTTCCATCAAAGGATATGCAGGGTTAGCACCTGTACATTGATCATCAAATGCAAGTTCTACCATTTCATCTAATTTAGAATAAAAGTCTTTTTCGGTAACTCCAAAGTCTTTTATTGATTTTGGAAGATTAATGGCATTTTTCAATCTTGTAATTTCAGATAACAACAATTCGACTTTTTCATCATCGTTTTTACCGCCTAAGTTAAGTTCGTCTGCAATTTGACCATACTTAGCTTTTGCATTAGGGAACTTATACTGCGGGAATGTACATTGTTTTTTAGGACAATCAGTCGCGTTATATTTAATTACCTGATTGATTAACAGCGCATTTGCAACACCGTGAGGAACATTGAACATAGCACCTAATTTGTGTGCCATCGAATGACACAAACCTAAGAATGAATTCGCAAATGCCATACCTGCTATTGTTGCTGCGTAATGCATTTTTTCTCTTGCTATAGGATCGTTTGCACCTTCATTATATGATCTTTCCAAATATCTAAAGATAAGCTTAGTTGCTTCCAATGCATTAGAATTAGTGAAATTAGTAGCCATGGCTGATACATATGCTTCAATTGAATGAACTAAAGCATCTATACCTGAAGCTGCTGTCAATCCTTTTGGCATTCCATCTACAAAATTTGGATCTATAATTGCCATATTCGGTGTCAATGCATAATCCGCAATTGCATATTTAACATGAGTTGCATCATCAGTGATAATCGCAAATGGAGTTACTTCAGATCCGGTACCTGATGTTGTCGGAATTGCAACCATTGTTGCTTTTTTACCTAAATCAGGAATTCTGCATATTCTTTTTCTGATATCCATAAAACGCATTGAAATATCTTCAAATACTGTGTCTGGCTGTTCGTACATTAACCACATAATTTTTGCAGCATCCATAGGAGAACCGCCGCCAAGAGCGATTATTACATCAGGTTCATATGGCTTTATGATTTCCATTGCCTGCTTAATTGTTGACAGCGTAGGATCCGGTTTTACATCAAAGAAAATTTGATGATCAATACCTATTTCATCTAAAACATTTACAATCTGATCAACTGCACCTGAATTGAATAAAAATCTGTCTGTTACTATAAATGCACGCTTTTTGCCTTCCAGTTCGCGAAGTGCTAAATCTACGGCACCTCTTTTAAAATAAACTTTCGGCGGAACTTTGAACCATAACATGTTTTCTCTCCTTTCAGCAACAGTCTTGTAGTTTAATAAATGTTCAACTCCAATGTTGCCTGATACTGCGTTTTTACCCCAAGAACCACAACCTAATGAGAGTGATGGCTCAAGTTTGAAGTTGTATAAGTCACCTATACCGCCTTGTGCTGATGGTGAATTAATCAATACACGACAAGTCGGCATCTTCTCAGCATAACGATCTATTCTTTCCTGATGACGTGCATCCGTGTATAAGTCGGCTGAGTGACCAGCTCCTCCTTTGATTACCAGCTCATATGCCATTTCGGCAGCTTCTTCAAAATCTTTTGCCTTGTACATCGTTAAGATAGGTGATAATTTCTCCCTTGAAAACGGATCTTCCCAATCTACTTTTGGTCTTTCTGCCAATAATATTTTTGAATTTGCTGGAACCTCAAAACCGGCAAGCTCGGCTATCTTTCTTGCACTCTGACCTACTATCGCAGGATGGGCCGTCCCTCGTTTAGGATCTATAAAAGGAAGTGCCATTAATTTCTTTTCGTCAGCTTGACTTAAAAGATGTGCACCCCTGTATATAAATTCTTTTTTAACTTCTTCGTATACTTCATCAACAACAACTACTGATTGTTCCGATGCACAAATCATACCGTTATCAAAAGTTTTTGACATAATGATTGATGAAACAGCCATTTTGATATCAGCAGTTTCGTCAATAACGGCTGAAGCGTTGCCGGGACCTACACCTAACGCAGGGTTCCCTGATGAATACGCTGCTTTAACCATCCCGGGACCGCCTGTCGCTAATATACATGCGATTGATTCGTGTTTCATCAACTGATTTGACAATTCTATTGAAGGAACATCAATCCAGCCGATAATGTCTTCCGGAGCCCCAGCTTTAACTGCTGCTTCTAATACTAATTTTGCAGCGGCAATTGTGCATTTTGTTGCTCTCGGATGCGGTGAAAAGATTATCGCATTTCTTGTTTTTAATGCTATTAATGACTTGAATATTGCTGTAGATGTCGGATTTGTCGTCGGTACGATGCCGGCTATTACACCTAATGGCTCCGCTACTATCTTTATCCCGTTTGTCTTGTCTTCCTTTATTATACCGCAAGTTTTTGCTCCCTTGTGTTTGTTGTATATGTATTCCGAAGCGTAATGATTTTTGATTATTTTATCTTCCAAAACACCCATTCCGGTTTCTTCTACCGCCATCTTTGCCAATGGAATACGTGCCTTGTCCGCTGCTGTGGCTGCTGCCTTGAATATAGCATCTACCTGCTCTTGAGTGTAATTCGCATAAATCTTTTGTGCCTTCTTCACTCGCTCAATTAAAAGTTCTAACTGCTCAGGTGTGTCTACCAGAGTAGATTTGTTCAACGTCTTCTCCAGTTTTTCAACCGTCTTTTTGCTCTTTGTTGTCATTTTTATCTCCTTTTTATTTGTTTTTGACGATTCTTCAAAAAATTGTTTTATGTAATTATCGTGATTTATTTCACAATTACATTATAAAACAATTGCTTTTAAAAAGCAAGTGTATTTTTTACAATCTTTATTTTTTCTTTATAAATTGATATATTACCATAATTCTGTTATTATGTTTGTATGTTTAATATTGTAAAAAAAGTTTTGTATTATATTCTTTTTGTTCAGGAAAAAATACTCTCCTATCAATTGGATAAAAGCCTCAAATCCTCATATACCAATAAAACAGTAAAAAATATTTTCTCCGCAACTGAACACTTGACTATATCTGCCGAAACTGAAAAAATTAAATCCCTTGTCAGGGTTAATGTCGAAAATATATCTAAAAACTGTTCTTTTGATCCCCATAAATTAATCGAATATATTGAAAAAAACGGTACATCTGTATTCAGAATTAATAATGCACATAAAATTTTGTCACCGATAAAAGAAGATGAAGGCATGATATTTGAACTTAAAGGACTTAAAGCTCTGTACCTGAACTTGATGTTAAAATCAAAATTCTCGTTTATTTTTGAACCTGCATTCGTAATCAGTGAAAATCATATTGACGCCCTATATACAATTCACCAGTTTTATAAGTGGTACTCTATGAAATCAAACCTGCCGGGATTTGACTATAAGTCTCAACAAAACTTCAAAAAATATCTAAATAATATTAATGATAAATCCTTATCTAAGCTGTCTATGGAAGATACTCTATCACTTGCTGAAGCTGTTGCCAGAGATCAAGAAGCCACAGACTTTGCACTGTATGTTGCGCAAAATACCGAAGGTGCTAAAAAAGTAAAACAAAAAATATCGGATGGCGGTGCTCAAATTTAAAAATTATTTTGCATATCTTGTACTACAGTGTATCTGTAATACTCCGACCAAGCTCTGAAACCTCCTCTTAATAATACGCAAGGATAATCATAGTCAGTTAATGTAACACAAGCATATAATGCACCTGAACAATATTCACTGCAACCGTATACTACTGTTAGCTTATCTTTTGAAAGTTTATCTAAATTTTTATCAAGCTCCTCTTTGGGAATAGAAATGGCTGAAGGAATATGCCCTGCATTATAGTCCTTTGAATTTCTTATATCAAGTAATACTATATTCCCCATTAAATTTTTCAGTTCATTCGCTCCGACTGTGTACGCTAATTTACTAATGTAAAAATCCTGTGCCAGTTTTGTATTAAATCTTAATTCTTTTATCTTGTCATGCATAATTTATTATCCTTTCCAATGAAAGAATAATATACCTATATAAAAAAAAACTTAGCAATTTGGGGTAAATTGCTATAGTCGGGGTAAGTAGTTTAGGATTCTATATCTACTATGCCATGTATGGCAAGTGAATATATGTAGCATCATTACTTAAATTTGTTTTTGTAGGTGAAAATAGTATATTATAAGCCTTGGCAAACTTACAACCTAATGCAACTAAAGGATTTGATTGTACTGCATCTGCATTCTGTGTAAGTTTTAAACTTTTTTCAAAATTTAATTTATCTGAATTCTGCAAAGATAAAAGCCCAACACTTGAGGTCATGTTGTTGTTCATATTACCTGCACCAAATGATACCCTGTTTATATTTTTTATTGGAGATATTTTCATTTTAACTTCCTCCTTTCGGGATTTTGTTATTAAGTGTTTTTTTAACACTTCATCTTGACAATTTCACTATAAACCATAAAGTTATTTTTGTCAACCCCTATTGTAAACATTTATTAAGAGGGTCAAAACGCAACAGGAGAGCCAAATTTACCATAAAGTGCTGAAAATACACTTATTCTTGCATTTTACACCGCTCCACCCTCCAACCGGACTTATACGATCGTCTGCTAATTCCGATGCAAAATAGCCCGGCTAGGTTATAAATCCTACCTTACAGACTAATTGTTGAAATTATAAATTTCATCTTAAATATAATTAAATCTTTTTCATACTTCCAGCTATTCTTAATTCCAACGGGAGCATATACTCCCGTTTTTTTTAATAAGCCTTATTTTATAAGCTTTCACGGCATTGCAACTATCATTTAATTAATGTACAAATTACACTTTTAAACATCCGGCAAGTCGCCTTTTACGTCTGCTATCACATTACTTTCTAAATCAAAAACTGTATGAAGTGATTTTATGGCTTTTTGAACATCTTTTTTATCAACCAAGCAGCTCACTTTTATTTCGCTTGTGGAAATCATCTTTATATTTATATTTAATTTAGCAAGGGCCTCAAACATTGTTGAAGCAATACCGGGACGATCTATCATACCGGCACCTACTATAGAAATCTTAGCGATATTGTCATCAACTTTAACATCGCTTGCGCCAATAGTATCATTCATACACTCAAGAACAATTTTTGCCTTTTCTAAATCTGATATATCTATTGTAAAAGCGATATCATTAGTATTTGAAACCTTATTTGCATAAGATTGGATTATCATATCAACCGAGATATTTTCCTTTGCCAAAGCACCAAACAAAGTTGCTGCAACACCCGGCCTGTCAGGAACATCACATACAACTACTCTTACTTGGGACAAATCAGCGGCAACACCTGCTACAGGTTTATACATTTCCATTTTATCTACTCCTACTATTAACGTACCCATATTCTCAATATTAAAACTGCTCCTGACTCTTAGCGGGACTGAAAACTGTTTTGCCGTTTCTACACTCCTGGGATGGAGGACATTAGCTCCTGCGTGGGCGAGTTCCAACATTTCTTCATAGGAAACTTGTTCTAATTTTGAAGCATTTTTAACAATTCTCGGATCTGTGGTGTACACACCTTCCACATCTGTGTATATATCACATCGTTCAGCACCTAATGCTGCTGCAAGTGCTACCGCTGATGTATCCGAACCTCCGCGGCCCAAGGTTGTTATGTCTCCATCTTCCGTAACTCCTTGAAATCCGGCTACTACTATTATTTTCCCGCGATCCAAATTCTCTTTCAATTTATTTGTCTTTATGTCCAATATTCTTGCTTTAGAGTGTATATTTTCGGTTATTATACCTATTTGCATTGCATTAAAACTTATGGCATCATATCCCTTTGCTTGTATTGCCATAGCAAGAAGTGCTATTGATATCCCTTCACCGGTAGATAAAAGCATATCCATTTCACGACCGGAAGGGTTTGGCGTTAAGCTTTTTGCCATCTTCACCAGATGATCAGTTGTATGTCCCATCGCTGAAACTACAACCACAACATCGTTACCGTTCTCTTTTTCCCGGACAACTATATCCGCTACATTCTTTATTTTATCTGTATCTGCAACCGAAGTTCCGCCAAATTTTTGAACTATTATTTTATTCATTTATTTTCGTTTATCTCTTTCAAAATCCTATCTAAATCCGCTTTATAATCTGAATATTCAAAATTGTTAGTTCTATTTGCTATAGATATTGCTTCCTTAACATTATATTCAGAAACATTTTCTTTTACAAGCACATAACTCACATAAAACAACAAATTTAATATTTCATTGTTATTATTCTCAATGGTTAAGGCTTTTCTTAACTTCCTTTGAGCATCTTTAAAGTCATTTTTTGACACAAGATATTTGGCATATTCCAAATATACCGGACAATATTTAGAGTTTAATTTTATAAATTTTTCGTATGAATCTCTTATCATATTGTCATTTTGCGAAACCAAGTAGCATCTTGCAAGTCTAAGATAATCGTATGTATTACCTGAAGTATTTTTCAATACAGTTTTAAATAAATTAATTGCCGCATTTACATCTCCCTGATTGAAAGCTAATAAACCTTTAGCTTCGACGACAAATACATTATCAAAACCTTTTTCTTCAAGAAGTTCAACCAGATTTTTTGCTCTCTCAAAGTCATTCATTTCGGCCGAACATAATGCCATGCCTGCCTGTGCTTCCGAGCATTCGACATCCATATAAAGTGCTTTTTGATAAATTAATCTTGCTTCGTCGAACTTATATAATCTTACTAAAGCATTGCCCCATTCCACATACAAAATCGGGGACTTTAAATCACGATTTTCCGCCGATTGAAAACAATTAACAGCGTTATCATAATCAAATTTTATTGAATACAGTTTTCCCAAAAGCAAATATGACGGCAGCATATTGTTATTGAATTCTATTGATCTCAACGCATACTTAATTGCCAAATCATAATCGCCCTTTATATAATACAAATTGGCATATTCATAAGTACAACTTTCATTGGGATTGGCATTATTAAGAAAACTGAGTTTATTTTCCGCATCATCATATTTGCCCAGTCTGATTTCTGTTATAGCAGCAAGAAGCATTGCCGAAAAATTATACCGATTTATCTTAATTGCGCTTATGAACTTTTCGTGAGCTTGTTCATATTTCCTTTGTTTAAAAAGTGCCATACCCCATCCCGTTTGAATATCAGTATTAATTTGAGAAATTTTATCTGCTTTTTCAAATGACAACTCTGCATCTTCGTATTTTTTTATCGTTACTTGAGTCATTCCTAACCTGTACCAGATATTTTTATCTTGAGGATTCAATTCTGAAGACTTCTTATACAAAGATATCGCTTCATCAAAATTTCCTAATTTTTCTTCCACAATACCCAAATATTTCAATACAATTGAATCTTTTTGATTAATTTCAAGTGCTTCGAGTAAAACATCTCTAGCTTCAAGATATTCATTTTTATCAATCAATTTTTTCGCTCGATTCACGTAAGCCAAAGACGGAATAACTTGGTTATCCGTTTCCTTTTTGTATTGGTCAACCGAAATATTTAAATCCTTTATTTTTTCGTGTATTTTCTTTAACCAACTAAACAATCAGCAACCTCTCTAAATGCACCCATTCCGCCATCAGAATCAGTAATTTGAATATTTTTGACATTTTTCAAAACTTCGGGAGCGTGAGGAACCGTTATTTTGTAATCCGCGTATTCCATACACCCCAAATCATTAATATCATCGCCCACATATACAAACTCTTCTTTACTAATTCCATATTTCTCCACTATAGAATGCAAAACATCAACCTTAACCCTTATATTTTGGTGAACTTCTGATATATTGAAACGCTTGGATAAAATTTCTATAGCGCTATTTTTTTCACCGGAAATTATTGCAATATTAAATCCATTTTTTTTTAATATAGAAATCCCCATTATATCCTTAAAATTGACTTTTCTTGACATGGAACCGTCTGAGTTTATGTAAACACAGTTGTCAGTCATAATACCGTCAAAATCGGTTATAATCCATTTTATTGTATCAGGTAACTTAATCAAATGACAAATCTCCCTATATCTGTTATAATTATACCATAAGATAAGGCTAAAACAAATGATTACTTTTATTATAAATTGTTGCTTAATTTTAGTATTTATAGCATTGTTTTTCATAACACGCAAAACAAATAAACGTTGGTCAAAAATTAACGACTACCTTGGAACTGTTACAAATACGGTTAATTCTGTAAGATACGGGAACTTAACAACAAAAATAGAAAAACTTGAACATCCAACATACCAGAATGTTACGGACAGTATTAACCGAATGGTAGAAACATTAAATGACAGAGAAAAAATGATTATTGAATATCAGGCTGAACTAATGAGACAAAACCGGCTATTAGAATCTGTAATTAATTCTCTATCAGACGGAATATTAATTATTAACGAAAACTTTGACATTTTACGTGCCACACCTAAAATTTCAACTTGGTTTGGAGTTAAGGGCAAAGATATTATAGGGAAAAATATGTTTGAATTTATAGAACTTTCTCCTGAATTTAATATCGAAAAACTCAACGGCGATGATGTTTATATCAAACATACATCAACAAACAACTTTGTAATAAGCTCCCAAAAACTAAAAACCGATGACAAAAAAAATCGTTTCGTACTGTTAATAAAGGATGTAACAAATGAAAGAGAAATTGAAACATTAAAAGAAGATTTTGTAGCAACCCTGACACACGACCTCAAAGTACCGATAGTTGCAGAATCTAATATAATAGAATTTCTCCTTGAAGGGAAATTTGGAGAGATTTCCGAAAAGCAACAAGTCGCATTATTAAACATGCAATCATCTAACAAAGAGCTTATAGACCTTGTTCAAATACTTCTTGAAACATACAAGATAAAGGAAAAAGGCATTAAACTGTTAAAAGAAACCATCATCTTAAATCCTTTTATTGAAAATATAGTAAATGAAATGCAGCCCATAGCAAACAAATCCGGAATAAAAATCAATTTTGAGTATGAGCGAGCTTTGACTGTATTTGCAGATCCGATACAACTTAATAGAGTTATAAAAAATCTAATATCAAACGCTATATCTCACAGTGACACCAAAGAATGCATTGACATAAGAACGGGTGAAATGCAAGGTTACATAACTATATCAGTTATTGATTACGGTCAAGGTATATCCCCAGAAGAAATTAAGCTTATATTTAATAAATATTATTCTGCTGCAAAAAAATTCAGAAAAATCGGTACCGGTTTAGGTTTATATCTATCGCAGCAAATTGCACTATCTCACGGTGGTGAAATAACAGTAAAAAGTACACCGAATACCAAAACTGAATTTTGTATTAAATTACCAATATAAATAGAAAAATTAAAATTTCATATGATATAATAATCATATGAAATACGAGATATTTAGTCTTTTAGATTGGATTTATAAAAAGAAGTGTTATTTTTGTCGGAGCTCAAAAGAATCAATACGAATGTGCTCAAATTGCTATAAAAAGCTTACCCAATTACCGACAAAAACGCAAAGGATAATAGACGAAGTAAATGTATACTGTGCAGGCATATATTCAAAAGAATTACAAAAACTTATTCGCGGTCTCAAATATCATAATCAGAAAGACCTTGCGTACTTTCAAGCAAAATTTATGTATGAATATTGGCAGAAATTAGGCAATACAGGTGACTTTCAAGTTGTAGCCGTCCCTTTACATAAAAACAGACTGAAAAAGAGGAAATACAATCATATGGAAATAGTAGCAGAAGAATTTTGCAGACTTACAAACTATGAGGCGAATCCCAACTTAATAAAACGAATCAAGGATACCAAACCGCAATATAAATTAACCAAAAAGCAAAGATTGGGAAATCTTCATCAAGCATTCATTGTGGATAAAACAAAACTACTAAACAAAAAAATACTAATAATTGATGATATATGTACAACAGGTTCAACATTTGAAGAAATAATCAAAGAATTAAAACAAAATGGAATATATGATATAATTTGTTTTGCAACCACAACACCATTTTAAGATATGATATTAAGAGAATTTTCAAAATATTTACAAAAATACAATACCGAAATAATAAAAAACGAAACAAGCGCAAGTAAACTTTTGTGCGAATGGATAAGACGGGTGATAAATAACCCTCCAAAAACCAATGCTGATAAAATAGTCCACAAAGAAATAATGCTTGCTGAAAACGAATCAGGAGATTTTCTAATTATAGGCAAATCTGAAAGCGGAAGAGTACTCATAAAAGCTTTAAACAATTTTGCCATAAGCTACGAAAACTACATAATGAGCAAATGGCTTTCAGATAAAAAACCTCACCATTTTAGAGATTATCCAAATTAAAATAACTAATTACCAAATTGGCGGATTTTATTTAATCTTCAAAATCATACAATATTTTTGAAGATAAGGGGATACAAAATGACTAACATATATACCGCACCAGTTTGTGAATTAAAAACATTTAATAATTTATTTATAGAACTAACTGCTAAAAATTGCAATCAAAGGTGTAAGCACTGCTACATAGATTTTCCTTTAAACAAGAACATCAAAGACTTTATAGCAATAGAAAGCATAAAAGAAGCATTAAATGACACAACAAAAGAACCTTTGGAATGCATATATTTAACAGGTGCAGAACCAATGACCCACCCTGATTTCAACACAATATTAAGGCTTTGTTTAAAACGCAGCAATGTATGTATTTTTACCAACGGTTCATTTATAAATGAAAAAAAAGCACGATTTTTAAAACGAGTTGAAGGAGAAAGTAATTTTGAAATAATCTTCAAACTAAGCCTGGATCACTATGACGAAATAAAAAATGATGATATAAGAGGTCGAGGGACATATCGACAAGTATTACACGCATTAAACAATCTTGTTAAATATGATTTCAATCCAATCATTTGCGTAACAGATTACTACAATGAAGGTAAAGAAACACTTGTAAAAGAACTAAGAAAAATTTGTTTAAAAATAGGATTTGAGGCAAAAGATAATAATTTCAAGATAAACAAATGGTACGACAAGAATTCCGAATCAGAGTCAGATAAAATGAATAGCATGAACAAGCTAGACTGTGAATACGGGAGAATTCTGGCATCAAAGGGAATATATACATGTCCATTTCTTGCAAATGATCACAGAGGACGTTGCGGAAGTAATTTCAAAGATTTTTCACACAAGAATACCCTTGAGGCAAAATGTTGTGAGACCTGTATAAAAAACGGAGACCCGCTTTTTGGAATTGATTTTAAACTTTTTCAAGAATAACTACTTTTGGGCATACAATTTAATTTGCAACTTAATAATTAAGACTTTTTTATTTTTTTGATAAGGAACAATCTCAATAGAGGCGATATCCAAAAAATGTTCGTGTTTATACAATTCTTTCAAGAAAGATTCAAAATCTTTGTAATTACTTATCATTTCCAAATTAAGTCTTGCAACATTGTATTTATCAGGAACATTTTTTACAAAATTATCGTCCTGCGGGTCATATTCATATTTAATAGAACGTGTTTTGATTTGATTTTCCCTAATAATAGTTAAAATTTCAGCGAATTCATCCGCAATAACAGATTCCGTATCCATTCCGACTTCAATCGGCTTAAAAAATTCTTTTGGCACCTCATCACTTTGAGCCTCAGCCTTAGCAGTTTTTTCTTTAAGACTGCTCAACGTTTTTTCTTTATCTTTAAGTGAAACTTCAGCTTTTGAATAACCATCAACAGATTTGAATATATCAGTTAGTACAGGAATAATTCGACTAACAATCATGGCAAAAAGAATCAAAGTCCCTAATAAAATGACTATTATAGATCTAAATTTAACTAAATATACTTGAAATTTTTGCATTTAATAATCCTTATTTCTAATCCACTTCAATGGGTTCAAGATCGTTAACCTTCTTTGTACTATTAGGCGGTTTTGCATTAACAGGGTTTTCAGCAGGAGGATTTTGAGCTGAAGCATTTTTTTGTGCATCCTTTTTATTATTAGGATCTTGTGTTACTTTATCGACAGTAGGTGTCAACTCAGCTTCAGACATATTAGTGATTTCAAATTCATATAACTGAGGTTCACCCAATGAA
This sequence comes from Candidatus Gastranaerophilales bacterium, assembly GCA_944322875.1. GTDB lineage: Bacteria > Cyanobacteriota > Vampirovibrionia > Gastranaerophilales > Gastranaerophilaceae > SIG32. The sequence goes on along the minus strand of CALUQI010000046.1, from coordinate 567 downwards.
ACGGCATCTTCAATAGAATCCGATTTCATTTTCAATTTATAAACTCTAAGTCTGGTGTCAATCAAATAATCTTTCATATTCTTAAAAAATACGTAAATAGCTTCAACAGTTTGCGATTCACCTTTTATATCAATTTTACCGTCTTCTTTAACAGAGAAATATGAAATCCAAAGGTCATTCGGGACAGATTCTCCCAATGCCGAATAAGATATAAGTTTAATTCTATTAGCTTTAAGAACATTTTCTATTTCAGTTTTGACAACAAAAGACCCTGAAGCTGAAGCTTGTTCAGTGAGTTGAGAAATTTGACTATCGACAGAATTAATTTTAGCATTAATATCTTGTAAACGTTCACTGTACTTCTTCTGTAATACCGGCAGAGTAAAAAATGCGACAAGCGCAGGTACTAGCAAGATACCAGCAATTGCATAAGACATTTTTCTCATAACGTCTTCAGTTAGTACAATCTCTTTATCATTAAAATGGAAAGATAGCGATTCAACGCTATCCGTAGAGATAGCTTCACCGGATTTTCCGAACAGAAAATCAAATTTAACCGGATAATTA
>CALUQI010000045.1 GCA_944322875.1 Candidatus Gastranaerophilales bacterium | reverse complement strand
ATGAACAACGATGGCGGTTCAAGAAACATGGGTTACATGATCCAAGGTCGGCAAGATAAAAAAAAAAAAAAAGAAGAAATAAGCTTGTTTGCATCAAAACCAGAAATAGATACATTCACTGCTAGCGGAAAAATTGAACTTGAAGATAGTGTAGAGACTTTTGATTTAATAAAATGGTTATCAAACTTATTTTCCGAAATATTAAAAAGATTCAAATAAGAAAAACATCTTTTATATTTATTTGTACTATTTTTTAAAATAGTCACAAATTAATGTTTTTTTTCGGGGGAAAAGATTTTTAATATTTTGGATAAATTTATTCTGTTGTGATTCTTCTAATTCTTTTTTTAGGATAGCTTTTTCTAAAACGACTTTGTTATACAGTTCAGAGCATAAGGAACTTTTGTTAACGTGTTCTTTCAATTTTTCGAGTTGATGTTCTTTTTCCTGTATTATCTTAATCAATTCTTTTTTCACAGTAAACCTCTTTATTTCGACATGAAATAGGATAATATTATTCAGTATTTTTTAAATCGACTTTTTAGGTGATTTTAACACTTAGCGGTCAATAAATCATACTTATAACCCATTTCCATAGCATTAATATTAAGTGGCAAAAGATTTTTTCTGTGAGAAGGAAGTACTTTATCAAGGGCCTGTTCAAGTATACCTATATTTAGAAGGTTGCTTATTTTCATCAGTAATCCCAAAGAAAACATATTGGCCATTTTTATATTTCCAAGAGTTTCAGATATTCTGGTAATCGGAGCAAATATATAATTAATATCATTTCTGTTTTGTTTTTCTTGAGCAAGTGATGTATTAACTATGAGATAACCATTTTTTTTGACTTTAAATTCAAATTTATCAAAGGAAGCCTGATTTAAGACTATTATATAATCTGCATTATTTTTATTAACAGAACTAACTTCATCATTGCTCATTACAATTTCACAATTGACCGTTCCACCTCTCATTTCAGCACCATAGCATGGATACCAAGTTACATTTTTGCCATCAAGCATAAAAGCATTAGCTAAAACCTCTCCTGCTAAAAGGACACCTTGACCGCCAAATCCTGCTATTATAAAATTTTTTTCCATAAACAATTTTCCTTATTAAATTCACTGATAATTATAAATTTGATATTTTATCTTTGTAAATGCCCGGTACAAAAACAGGCATCATCTCATTACGAACACGTTCGTGTGCTTTTTGCGGTGTCATTTTCCAGTTTGTTGGACAAGTAGAAAGGATTTCTACAAAGCCAAGACCGGCTCCCTTAATTTGCGCGTCAAAAGCCTTTTTAATTGATTGTTTTGCTTTTTTTATATTAGCGACTGTATCAAGTGAGACTCTTGCAGCAAAGGCATCACCATCGCAGAGAGCAACATGCTCAGTTATTTTGATAGGATAACCGTAATATTCTACATTTCTACCGGTTGGGGAAGTTGTAGTTACCTGACCTAACAATGTTGTTGGACCAAGCTGGCCTCCGGTCATCCCGTAGGTTGTATTATTAATGCAAATAGCTGATATGCATTCACCCCTTAAAGAGGCGTGAAGACTTTCGGCTAGCCCAATTGATGCAAAATCACCATCACCTGAATATGTAAATACAAATTTATCTGGATTTGCCCTTTTAACCCCTGTAGCAACGGCTAATGCTCTGCCGTGCGGAGCTTCTATTGCATCAATATTTAAAAAATCGTACATTGTGACAGAGCACCCTATTGATGTAACCATTATGGTGTTTTCTCCAATGCCGAGTTCGTCTATTATCTCTCCAATCAACCTTATTGCAATACCATGATCACAACCGGGACAGAATGTATATTTGAAATCTTTTTTAAAAGTTTCCGGAATTTTAAAAACCTGAGTTTCCATTTTTAGACCTTTCTATTACATTTACTAATTCTTCAACACTAGGCCAAGATCCGACAGGTTTTCCAAAAAATTCAACCGGGACAGCCCCATTTACTGCTAGTTTTACATCTCTGACCATTTGCCCCATATTGACTTCTATAACAAGGAATTTTTTAGTTTGCTGCGACAACTCGCTAATTTTTTTGCTTGGAAATGGAAATAGTGTTATTGGTCTGAAGAACCCTATTTTGAGTCCTTTTTTTCTAAGTTCTTTTATTGCAGCTTTTACGTTTCTTGATAGACTTCCAAAGCTTGTTACTATTAAGTCGGCATCATTTGTATAAAGTTCTTCAAATTCAACTTCATTTTCTTCAATTTGCTTATATTTATCAAACAGATGTTTAATATGCTTGCATTGGGGTTCTTCAGTTGGAGAATATGATCTAATAATTCTGGCATCTCGGTTTTTTGCACCGGATAAAGCCCAAGAAGAATTATCAATATCGGGGAACGGATAGTCCTTAAGCTCAACAGGTTCCATCATCTGCCCTAGCAAACCGTCCGCCAGAAGTACGGCAGGATTTCTGTACTTATGGGCGAGGTAAAATGTTTTATATGTCAGATCAACAGCTTCTTGTACTGTCGAAGGAGATAATACTATTAGTTTATAATCTCCGTCTCCTCCGCCTATTGTTGCTTGATTGTAATCACCCTGCGACGGGAAAATATTTCCAAGTCCCGGACCACCTCTCATAACGCTTATCAGTACGATGGGAAGTTCGTCAGATGCTGCATAGGAAAGACTTTCCTGCATTAAAGCTATTGCACAAGAAGATGAAGAAGTCATCGCTTTTTTACCAGTTGAGCAGGCTCCTAAACACATGTTTATCGCTGCAAGTTCACTTTCCGCAGAAACATATGCTCGACCTAATTCCTGCATCTTCCCGCTCATAAATTCTCCGATTTCACTTTGAGGAGTTATAGGGTATCCGAAATAACAATCGCATCCCGCTTTTATTGCAGCATTGGCTATTGCATAGTTGCCTTTCATTAAAACTTTTGTCTTTTGCAAGCACTTCATATTATACTATCCTTTATATACTTCCTTAATTGCCATGTCCGGGCATCTTGTTGCACACATCGCACACCCTAAACATTTCCCCTCGGGATCTGAAAATTCTACTATCCTGTCTCCAAGCTTGTTTGTTGAATTACTAATTTTGATTAAATTCTTTGGGCATTCGTTGATACAAAGATAACAGGCTTTGCATCTTGCATCGTCTATTACTATTCGGCTCATAGTTACCTCTATTATGGTTTGTCATTATTTACATTGTAGCACCAACTTGATTAAATTAGCTTATAATCTTTACAATTGTAATAAATTAACTTAATATTTTTGCTAAATTATAAATTGTTCTGATACTATTATATGATGTAGGGATATTATCTTAAGGAAATTTATAAAATGGCACAAACTGTAGAAGAACTTGCTGAAATTCTTGATGAAATGAAATTAGAGGCTGAACGTAATGCTGAAACATTCGACAAGCTTTTGCAAAATATTAATAATAAATTGGAGTTTATTTCAGAGGACACCGAATCTGAGGACTTAATAAAAGTTTATTTGTCGGAGCTTAAAAACACTTTGCAGGAGAGACACGCTATTGTCGCAGAGGAATTCGACAAGATAAATAATTCGGTTAAATCTATTGAAGAATTCCAAACACAGTTGGTTAAGACACCTGAATTGAAAGAATTATTTGATGTTTTTTCTAACAATATGCAAAGTATTGCTAAAGAGTTGTTCAGTCAAAAAGAACTTTTTTCTCAATATGATGAAAGATTTACTAATTTTGTTGCTGATAAAACAGATAAAAATGAAATAGTTTATACCATTGAAAATATCAGAAATGATGTCGGGGCTGTAAACAAAAGTTTTGAGAATTCTGTTTCCGACATTAATGCTAATATTCAGGCAATATTTAAAAATTTAATCGTAATGGATCCAACTGCTCAAAATGATATAGTTAAGAGAGAACTTGAAAATATTTATTTATCAACAAATGCTATACTTTCGGAATTACATGCGGTTGAACAAAAGAATGAAGAGATGAATCTGTCATTAAATAGGTTTGTCACAAAAGAAGATTTTATTATTTCTCAAGAAAAATTGGGTGATATTATCGCAAAAAGTAATGTTATTGCAGAAAAGTTGGATAATGTTACTCAAAAAATTGATTTAGATCCGATAATTTATAAATCTTCTGAGATATCAGACAAGATAGATTCGCTGCCATTAAGGGAAGATCTAAGGTATTTTTCGGATAAAATAAATGATTTGTCTGCGCAGATTACAAACCTGCCCAAAAATGAAAGTATAGACGAAATTGTGAATTCAGGTTTGAAAAATTTTGAAACTAAGCTGGATGACATTAAAGTCGATGAAGAATTACAGATGGTTTCCTCTAAATGTTTTGATATAGAAGCAAAACTTGATAAACTCCCTAATAAAAGCGATTTGAATGAAGTTTTGTTAAAATCCAATGAGATATCTGACAGATTATCTGAATTTGCTTTAAAAGACGATATAGAACTATTGAAAAACAAAACAGAAAGTATTAATGAGCAGATAGTTTCTTTGCCGCAACAAAATGATTTTGCTGATTTATACCGAAATATTCGTGATTTTTCAAGTCTTCTTGAAACACTAAAATCTTCTATTTTATCTTCAAATGAAAATACAAATTTAATATTGAAAGAACAACTTGACGGATTGAATTCAGTATTGTCAGCAGTTGTTACCGAAAGTGATTTTGCAGGTTTTCGTAAAGATTTAGCTGATTTTATCCAAAAAATCATTGATAATTCTGTAAGTCTGAACGAAAATTTAAATATTAACAAGGATGTTTTAAGTAGACTTATTAGCGAAGTCCAAGGTTTAGACGTTAACAGAAGTATAGAAAATATTTCAAATGCCTTGGATACTTTAAAAGTTTCAGCAGAAAATAACGTTGTAAAAATTACTGACGGAATAAATAACGTAACAGCCAAAATAGATAATTTGCCAATTTACGATGCGGAGTCTGATGTACAAGAGTTAAAAGAAAATTTATCTGTGTTTTCTGATGACTTCAAAACATTTCAGAATTCAATCTTGGAAAAAGTTTCTCAAGATGATAGTGAAAAATTTAACAGTGTGAACAGAAATATAGATTTTCTCAGAGAGACAATGTTATCTTCCGGTAATGCTGTTGAAAATAGTTTTACCGAAAAACTTCTTGCTCTTAGAGATATAATTAATGAGGAGGTATCAACAAGAGACGAAAAATTTTCGGATTTGAGTAAGCAACTTGAGGAATTTGTTGTAGAACTTAGGAATGTGTCTGAAAACACTGCATTGAAAATAGCAGATTCAATAGGTGAAATGTCCGCTATGAAATCTGATGTTGATCAGATTTCGCAAAAGTTTATAGAATGGACTTATGACCAAGAAACTCGTGATTCAAAAATAGTTGGAATGATATCATCCGAACTTGGTGAATTAGGGGTATCGATTACTACTTTACAAGATTCAGTACAAGCAGGTGTCCACAGCGAACTTGCAAAAAATACCGATGTCGTTGAAAAACAGGTTAGTGTACTTGTGGAGCATATTGATAGTCTTAGAGATGATTTAGTAAATTCAAATGAACAGGAAAAACTTTCCTCAATACTAGATGAAAAATTCCAAGAAGTTAAAGAAAAAATTACAGCCGTAAAACAAGAAATTAATCTTGTAAATACTGATATTTTAGATGCTTTGAACTCAAAAACGATTGAAATAACCAATATTATAACTCCATTAAATAGTTTGTTAGACAAAATTACAGACATAAGCAATAAGTTGGACAACAATTCTGCCGTTAATATTGAAGATAGTGTCAGTGTTATTAATAATAAAATAAACGAAGTAAAAGATTATATAAATAATATTTTTGAAAGACTTGATGGTGAAAATTCAGACTTAAAGGAGCAGATGGGACTGTTTGCGTCTGATATAAAGGAAACTTTAGGTAATAAAATTACAGAAAGTGCTGAAGATTTAAAAAATATTTTGAATGTAGCCATTAACAATGATGATTTAACCTGGGCTATAGATAATTTAAAAAATGATATTTCAGATAAATTTACGAAGATTTTTAACGAACGGAATAATTTATCTGAAGTTTTGGAGAAGACCGCAGATATACACGAAAGTAATACTAAGGTTTCCGAACTTTTAAATATCATTAATCAAAAAGTAGATATTATTGCAACTTCTGAAAATTACGAAGTTAGTGATGAAATTGCAGAAATTAAAAACATGATATCTTCACAACGTGATTTTATAGCGCAGACAGCTGAACAAGAAAAAGTTGAAGAAATTAAGGAATGTTTAGAAGGTCTCGTTGATAAAATTGATGTTTTAGAAAATACTGATTTAAAAAATATGCGTGAAGGTATTATAACCGCTATTTTAAACGTATTTGAGCAAATTTCATTTATAGAAGAAGCAGAAGATATAAAAGATTTTGTTGAAGAAAAGACTGAAGTAATAACTCAAAATCTTATTGAGGTTAAGCAGCAGCTAAAGCAAATTGCTAATAATGATGACGGTTATTCTTATACCTTGCAAGATGTTGAATCTGATATTGCTAAGTTGAGACTTGTGATAAATGATATTTCTAATTCTTCTTCAAAGGAAGATATAAATGAGATTTCGGACAATATTCACAAGGTTGTAGCAAGTGTTGAAGATATCCAAAATTCCCTGACTCAAGAGCAAATAACTGAATTAAAAAATGATTTTGAAAAATTATCAGAAGATATTTTGAGTATAAGTTCAAGAACAAATAAATTAATATTGACCTCAGATGAATCATATAATGCATTGACAAATGGTTTAAATGATTTCAGTAATATAGTTTACAAACTGGAAGAAAGAATAAACTATTTTGATAATACAGAAATATCTAACCGTATAGAGAAAAAGCTTGATAACGTTACAAATATGGTCACAGCTTCGGCTAATTCGGACAAGATGATGCGTCAGGCACTTATGTATTTGGGCGAGTGGATAGATTCAACTAGTGAAAATATTATCAGTATAAATGAACATACGGATAGCATTACAGATTTAAAGTTGAATGTTGCAGATTTGTCTCAAAAGGCAGATTCTTTAGAAGATATTTATTCAATATTGAAATATCTAGAAGCAGAAAATCCTAAAAATAGTGAAATGCTTAGGACGTTAACAGAAAATTTTGAAGAGCAACAGGAAAGAATTGATAGATTAGAGATGCGACTTGAAAAAATTCTTTCTGCAATAGATGATATTGATGATACCAAGTTAACAAAAAAAGTTGATAAAATAGATAAACAGTTGACTAAATTAACAAATACAATAGAAAAAATAGCAGCATATGTTGATGAATAAAGCTATAAATGATCTTAAGAAAACATTGCCATCCGAAAATATTTTATTAAAACCGGAGGAACGTTATGCCTATGCTTTTGATGCATCAAGTGTTCCGGAGATAAAAAAAATTCCTGATGCTGTTGTTTTTGTAGAAAATAAAGAAGAAGTCCAAAAAATAGTACAAATAGCAAACAAATATTCTTTGCCGATAGTTTGCCGAGGCGCCGGTACAAATACTGTCGGTGCTTGTATTGCAGAGCATGGCGGAATTGTACTTAATTTTTCCAAGATGAACAAAATTTTGGAAATTAATCCAGATAATATGACTGCAAGAGTTGAACCTGGTGTAGTTGTTGGTGTACTGCAAAAAGAAGTTGAAAAATATGGCTTATATTATCCGCCAGATCCTTCAAATCTTGCTGTTTCAACCATTGGTGGAAGTATTGCTCAAAATTCGGCAGGTGCAAGATCCTTTAAATATGGTGTAACTAAGGATTACGTAATAGAATTAACCTTGGTAACGGCAAAAGGCGAAATTATTAAGACCGGTTCAAATACTATTAAAAATGCGGCAGGATACAACCTTACAAGTCTATTCGTAGGTTCTGAAGGTACTTTGGCTATTGTTGTCGAAGCTGCTTTGAAACTAATTGTCAAACCGCAAAGTTCAAGGATGGTTCTTGCTTATTTTAATTCGTTGCAAGATACTACAAAAGCTGTAAAATCGATAATAGAACATAAAATTTTGCCTGCAACTTTGGATTTTATGGATAAAAAGGCTTTGCAGACCCTTGAACAGTACTGTCCAGCTGGATTTATTACTGATAAAGAAGCTGTATTGATTATCGAAGTTGACGGTTATGAGAATTCAGTTGATGAGCAGGAATGTAAAATTGTTGATATTTTAGGAAGCAGCAATGCCTGTTTTATACAGAGGTTTTCATCTGAACATGATGTTGATAAAATTTGGCAGGCAAGACGTTCTTCAATGGCTGCCTGTGCACAATTAAAACCCAATGTTACAACAGATGATGTGGTCGTGCCTCGTGAAAATTTACCTCTGTTGGTAGATGGTGTTAGGAAAATCTGTGAAAAATATGGGTTGGTGGCTTGTTTGATAGGTCATGTCGGGGACGGTAGTATTCATCCTCAAATCCCTATTGATATTACCAATAAAGAAGAATACCAAAATTATAAAATTGCTAAGGGCGAAATATATAGTTTAGCTGCAAAACTTGGCGGTACTATCTCCGGTGAACACGGGATTGGTTCCTTGAAACGGGAATATTTACCTTGTGTTGTTTCTGATCAAACTTTGAATTATATGCATTTGATCAAAAAAATATTTGATCCTAATAATATATTGAACCCTTATAAAATCTTTTGATTTATGATATTTATGCACTGATTATTTTATGTATGTCTGAGATAAAAGAGTTAATTAAATATATAAAAAGTTTGGGTATTAAGGTTAATACTTCGACTAAAGCACGAGGTCACTCAGGTTTTTATTTAAAAAATCGTATTGATATTTCAAAAAATGTTCCGGAGTCTAAAAAAATTAGGACTCTGGTTCATGAATTCGCACACTATATTCATTCCAAACTTGAGTCGGATATTGAAAAAACAGGAGGTTCGTTGGAAGTTTTGTTTAAGTCATCAAATCCAATTATCAAATCCGAACTCATGATTGTTACTAATTTTGTTGACCACAATTCAATGCTTACAAAACTTGAAAATCATAAATTAATTCTAAAACAACAGATTAAAAGATACGAAGATATTATTAAATTAGTATATCCGGATTTTAAACGCTCCAAAAGTTTTAAAGAATTCGATAAATATATTAAAAATTCCGATGCAAAATATTTGCTTAAATACGATAGAGTAAAACTTGTAAAAGGACTTTGGAAAAAACAGATTAAAATATATAGTATTGATAATTTGGATATTGATTTTAAAAATATGCCCGAGGCTTTTTCAGCATATATAAGACTTCGTTCTTGTCAGAGGAGAAAAGCAAGAATATCATCAAGGATAAATAGTCGTAAAAAATATTATTCAAAACCTGCTGAATTATTTGCAAGATTTGTAGAAGGGATCTATCTGGATAAATCAAAAACGGAAATGTTGGCTCCAAATGCAACTAAAATTTTCTATGAATGTCTCGCTGAAAATCACTATCAGGAATTATCTATACTCTTCCATAAATATCTTCATATCTTGTGATATCTTCTTCAGAAAGATCTTCACCCATTTGTATTTCAATGACTTCAATATCTTCTTCGTAAGGATTTTGTAGAGAATGAATTGATTTTACAGGAATATCAATGCTGTGTCCTCTTGACAGAAAATAATCCTTGCCTTCTAAAACTACTTTAGCCATTCCTGATAACACTACCCAGTGTTCGCTTCTATGGTTATGTGACTGAAGTGAAAGTCTCTGTCCTGAGTTTACATGTATAATTTTCGATTGAAATCCGTCACCTTTTGCTATTACAATATAGTAACCCCAAGGACGAAAGTACTTTACATTAAGTTCCTGATTATTTTCCGATTTATCAACCATAACAACCTCTTTATTTAATTATACTATAAAACTTTCAATTAAGTATATAAAAAAACACCTGTTACATAAGTTTACAATATTTCATAAAATGGTAAATTATTTTAAAAATATAAACTTAATAAATATAAGGTTATAATAGGAGTTAGTGGTTATGGATTTTGAAAGTATGATGTATACGCCGGCTGTTTATAGAGATATTCCGAGTAGTTTTATGTATAACTCAATGATGCCAATTATGCCAATGATGCCTGCTTATGGAATGATGCCTTGTGCTTATTCACCTTTAGCTCAACTTCCAAATGACAAGTTTGTCAAACTTCAAGAAAAGGAAAAAGAAACTAAAAATACTGTGTTTAATACTTTAGCTGGTCTTGGCGTGTTTTTGATTTCGGGTTTACTTTTGGGAAAATTGTCGAAAAAAATTGGGATTCCAAAAAGGTTAAACTTGAACAACAATAATCTGATTAACAGAGCAAAAAATGCATTTTCTAATTCTATATCAAAGGTCAAAAAATTCTTCAAAGTTTCATCTTAAATATTGCCCTCAACAAATTTACTTATCCTATTTTTTATATTATAATTAAAAAAAAGGGGGTTATTTATGGCGAAAGATTGCAGTTTTGATGTAGTATCCGAGTTCGACAGGCAAGAACTTGTCAATGCAGTTGATCAGGTTAAAAGGGAAGTTTCGTCAAGATTTGATTTAAAGGATTCAAACTCAGATATAACTTTAGACTCAGATAAATCTATTACTGTTACGACTAACGATGAAATGAAATTGAAAAATATTTATGATATTTTACAGTCAAAACTGGTAAAAAGGAATTTGAGTATAAGAATTTTAGATGCTCAACCCATAGAAAATGCATTAGGTGGTAATGTAAGGCAGGTTTACAAGCTTAAAAAGGGTTTAACTCAAGAACTTGCTAAGAAAATTTCATCAGATATAAAGGATATGAAAATCAAAGTTCAACCGTCTATACAAGGTGATAGCGTAAGAGTTTCAGGAAAAGACAAAGACGATTTGCAGCGAGTTATTCAGATGCTTCGGCAAAATGAAGAAAAATATGATTATCCTTTGCAGTTTACAAATTACAGATAAGTTGTGTTACTCTATAATTTTGTTGTTTTCATCAACAATTACAACCGTAGGTGCAAATGATTCGGCTTCATCCGGGGTAAAGTAAGCATAGGAAACTATAATAACTTTATCTCCTGGTTGGACTTTTCTGGCAGCAGCACCATTGAGACATATACAACCTGAATTTTCATCACCTTTTATTACATAGGTTTGGAATCTTTCTCCGTTGTTTACATCAAGTATGTCAACCTTTTGACCTTCTCTCATTTTTGCTGCTTTTAACAATGCTCCATCTATGGTTATAGAACCAACATAGTTAAGATTTGCATCTGTAACTGTTGCTCGATGTATTTTAGAATGTAAAAATTCCAGTAGCATTTCTTATATACCTCTGACATGATTATATATCAGACAAAAAAGTGGTGCAAGTTGTCGTTACTTGCACCTTGTTTATTTAATGTTGGCCTTAATGCTGTTTAAATATTTTTTTAGAATAACTTTCTATAAAAGGAGTATCGATTTCAAATACGTGAATTCTTGCAGGTCCTACATCTACTCTTAATTCATTATTAGCTGTTTGAAAGATACTTTCTTGCCCATACGATGGAAGTAAATTGTTTAACTCCTGATTTTCACTCATTGTTGGAACTTTAATTTTACAAGCTACAGCTCTGTTTATATTTTTATTCGCAACAACAAGAAGGGTTTTCCCTTTGTAGTGTCTTGCATAAGCAATAATTTGATCGTTACTGTCATCTATTTTTTCCAATTCAATAAAGGAACCTTTATTTATAATATCTGCATAATCGTCTTTTAATTTAAAACAAGCCGTCATAAATTTACCTATTTCAGGGTTTTTGCCGCCAGGTTTACGTGACAGATTAAATAAATCTAGTTTCCCATGATGTACCGTCATTTCGTGATTATCGGTTCTGGATTTTGGATTATAAGTATTTTCGTAAGGGAAGGCATAGTAGTCTCCAGATTGAAATCCGTCTACTATGTATGGATTGAGCATAGGCAAAGTTGCTTGAAGACCACTTGTAAGATTACAGTAATCAGTTTTCCCGTGATACATTGGAGATATATCATCGTGAGTCGCAAATGAACCTATCACAGATTTACCTTTATCCAGCTTGTACGACATTTCTAGAAGACTTTCAACGTATTTCATAAAGTCACTTGCCGTAGGCATTTCGTGAAATATGTGATATTGCCCGTATATTAAATCAAATCCTGCACGTAAAGAATCTTCGGGTCTGTCATAAGGCATATTTGCTTGCGGTGAAGCATCTTCATACGTATAGGATTCTGCAAGCCATCCAAACTCAGGATCCAGTTTTCTTGAGTAAGGTATTATAATATCCCAAAATTCTACCGGTTTTGCTCTTGCAACGTCAGCCCTTATACCATCTATTCCTAAATCAATACAAAAGTCTATATATTTTTTATGCAATTCAAGTAATTTGGGATTTAGTGTTCGTTTACCCTCATCTTCCCAAGGTTGAAACATTCTTATATCATTCCAGCCTTGCGGGGTTTTTGCTAAGCCGTCACGTTCTTTTGCCATTAATTCAGGTTTTTCAAGAAACATATCATAAGAAGCACAACTAGGTAAATCTAGCATTACTCTTATCCCTCTTTCATGACAGGCATCTATAAATGCTTTGAATTGTTCTTTGTCACTTCGCGGATCTTTTGGGTCAATTAATACAGGGTCTATTGCAAGTATGTCTTTGGGAGCGTATACAGAACCGGCTGTTCCCATTGCTTTGATTTGACCTGTGGGATGAATTGGCAGGATATGTAGTGTATTAAATCCTTGTGCTTTTATTTCGTCCAATCTTTCGATAGCATTTAAAAATGTACCATTTTGTTCATTCCCATCAATATATTCATTACCGTTTTTATCTTTTGCATTAAATATTCTTGGCAGTATTGCCAAAATCTTTGCTTCATTATTGATAAATGACGTCCTTAAATTGTTCTTATATGGTTTTGTGTTTTTCTCAACTTTATCTATTTTGTTGACTACCGGCATGTTTATTGCCGCTGAACTCTTTAAAAAATTCTCCAACAAGTTTCCGCTGTCAATATTTTTTGTTGTATAGTCTTTATTCTTATTATCCGATTGAGAAAAAGTAATTTGATTTGTTTTTAGAGTTAACATATTTGTTTTGTTAATCATTTTTTCTCCTTTCCGGAATTTTCATTCTTCCAAAGAAGAATTGAGATAAAACTGTTATTCCAAGTAGTCCAAGCCCGAATCCACCAAACATTTTTAACCATTTTTTAGAATTGTACATTTCACGCATTGTCATATCAAGCATTTGGTCTGGCGGCATTCCTATTCTTAAAAATTGTCTGTATGAAGATGCGTTATTTCTAATTCCATGCACAAGATGTCTTGGTTTTGCGAAGTAGAAAGAATCACCAATTTCCGTAGCACATGCTTTTCTGTATTCGTTTACTTCATTGGCGAAGACTGTATTGGAAAGTAATTCAGATGTTTTCGGATGTAAATCATTTTCATATAATAATCGCATTGCCTCTTTGAAAAATTCTTTATCGTTTGGAAGATCTACCCTACCGCCGCGTATCTTAAGATCAAGGTATTTGTTCTGGACTTTCCCGTTTGCAACTTTTATTTGATTTTTATCAGATAAATTTGGCTGCGGGTTTCTTAATGAGTAAAATTTGGTTATAAAGTCAGACGTTGTTCCTTCAATTGATATTTTTTTGCAAAGTTCTACAAGTTCTTCTTTAACTTCAAGCGGCATTCCCGCGTGAAGTGCCGGAATATTTTCTAATGTTGAAATCCTTTTATAAAAATCAAGTGTATTTAAAAGTCGGTATAATGAGCTCCTTATGCCTAATAACCTGTTAGATACAAATGATAACTGGACATTTTTTAAACATCCTTGACTTCCGGTTATACTTTTTGCTGTTTCTGGCATATTGATGCCTTTTAATATTGAACTAAAATCATCAAATACTGAGTCGACAAGAGATATATAACTTTCTTTTGAAGCTGAAGATGTATCTAACACTTTAATTTTAGTATCAAGTTGGGAAATTTTATCGATTAATGATTTAACCGTTTTATCATATAGGTCTTGATCTGATGTTATTTGTTCAAGTTTATCGCGCATCATTTTCCCGGCCAATTTTCTATCATTTTTAGCGTTTATTATTTCTTTTGTTG
>CALUQI010000044.1 GCA_944322875.1 Candidatus Gastranaerophilales bacterium | reverse complement strand
TGGTTAATTGTAGGCATTTGTTTCTCCTTTTTTCGTTTTACTTACATATTACAGAAAGTTTTCTTAACCTGAAACCCTTACTCATTCCAGGTATCACGTAAGTATGACTTACTTTTTCTGCAACACTCACCGTCAAATCCAGCACGAAAATTTCGGACAAGTGTATATATATCTAACTACAAGAATATTTAAAAGTCAATCTTAGTAATTTAAGAAATTTGTGGTATAATATTTTCAGAGGTATTAATTATGTATTTTAGCAGAAAATGTAAAGTAACTTTTATATGTCACGGTGCAACGATTTATTCTGAAGAATGCAGATTTTCTGATGTTGAAAATTATCCTCAATTAAGTGAAAGTGGTCAAGAAGAAGTTGAAAGAATTTGCGAGTTCATAAAACGCAGAGGAGTAAAAAATAACGTTATATATTCATCTCCGGCTTTAAGAACAATACAAACTGCTAAGTATTTAGAAAAACTTTATAAGCAGGACAGTATAATTATAGATAATCTAAGACCACGTAAATGTGGAAAATTAAACGGGCTTACCTTGGAACAAATTGAGAATAAATTTCCTTCTTTGTTAGAAAGTTGGTTTAATAATCCTTCATATGATGAGGAATTAGAAGCTGAAAGCATAGATGACTTTATAACCCATACAAAAGGTATTATTGATGAAATTGTTAATCAAAATATTGGTAATAGAGTTATTATAGTCACATATCCAGAAGTAATACAGGCTGCGATTTGTGCAGCTTTAGAAATCCCGCATAATAAGATTGCTAAAATTTTTATCAAAACAGGAAGTGCAACACAAATAAGTTATTATGAAAATTGGGCAAGTCTTGTTTATTCTGATTATACTCCAATTTTTTAGTCTAAATTCAGCAGCCTTTTGCTTTCATTAATTAAAAATTCTTTTCCTGGCTTAGTAACAATAAAGTCCCAAGGGAGTATTTTGTCATATCCTAAATTCATTAAGGCATAATAGTCAGTATTTACATTGTGCAATTTAGCACAAGACTTAAATGCTCCAAGACTTGCACCTTTTTTGTAGACATCAATTAAAAATTCAGTAAATGAATTGTCCCCTCGAGAGAGAACTGCCTGATAATAATCCCATTTAATACTTGCAAATTGAGCTTTTATCCCCAACTTATGTAATTCTCTCTTTAGAAATTCAGCTTTTGATTCAAGAGATTTAGTATTTTCTCTACCACACCATTGGAAAGGTGTATTCGGTTTAGGAACAAAACTCGAAAAACCAAAGGTTATATCAAAGCTTTTATACGTATTTTTAATCTTACGTGCAAGATTTACCATTTCAGTCAAGTCAACCTGAGTCTCTGTCGGAAGACCAATCATCCCATAAAATTTTAAACCCTTAAGACCATTTTTTTCAGCAATATCAATCGCTGAAAAAATCTTATCTTCTGGTAAATTTTTATTAATAACTTTTCGTAGTCGTTCGCTACCGGCTTCAATAGCGAGAGTTGTATTTTTTTGTCCGGCAGCAACAAGCGTTTTAACTATTTCTGGGCAAAATGCATCAACTCGCATTGAGGATATACTCATGCTTATTTTTCTTCCCTGAAGTATTTTTTGATATATATAGTTACTTATCTCTTTAAATTGGGGATGTGCAGTAATTTGAGCACCTAAAAGTGCTATTTTATTAGTATGTTCCAGACCTAAATCAATAGTAGAAATAATATCTTCATAACTTACAAATCTTACAGGTAAATTCAAGTAAGAAGCAAGACAAAATCCGCAGCGGTTGGCACATCCTCTTTCTGCTTCAAGAATGAACGTATTCTTAAAAAAAGCTTTTTCACTGATAATAGGAGTATATATACACTCTGACAATCTATTAGTTATTTTCTTTACTGAATTTTGTTTAACAGACGGTACATATATCCCTTCAAACTCTGATAATAATTTTAAAATTTCAGATTTAGATTTATCAGAATTTTCTTTACACAATTCTACTGCTTTTAAATTAAGTTCTTCACCATCACCGACAATGAAAAAATCGAAGAAATCTGTATATGGTGCAGGATTTGCCGTAACAACTGGTCCACCTGCGAAAATTATTGGATCAGCATCCGAACGATCAGCTCTTTTTAATGCATAACCATATTTTTCAATAATTGAAAATATATTGTAAAAATCCATATCAAATGTAAAAGAAAAACCAAGCATATTAACATTTTTACGATTAATAACTGTAGAATCAGTATCTTGAAAAATCATCTCAATGTTTATATCTTCAGTTTCATCAATTGACTTAAACATCCATAAATATCCCAAAGAAGAAAGCGCAAAGGACTCAGGGCCCGGAAATGCAAGCCATACATTAAAGTTTCCTTTTTTGTGTGAATTATGTTTATACAAGTAAACACTATTACAACTCTTAAGCAATATCCTTACCTCTATTAATCGGCAGTAAATATAATTCATCGATTAAGACACAAACAGTAGCAGCGATAGCCGGAGCCAGTATAACTCCCCACACACCTAAAAACTGTTGAGCAACAAACAAAGAGAAAAAGACCATGAGTGGATGAAGTGACATAAACCTGCCAAAAAGAAAAGGTCTTATCATGTAATTAGAAATCTGTTGTATCACTAAAAATGCAATAACAGCCAATATAACTTTTACCCAACCTAACTGAGCAGTTACTAGTATAATTAATGCCAGAGAAATTGTTGGTCCTAAAATAGGAATTATATCAAGAATCCCTGAAATCAATCCAAGCAATAAAGAATAATCTATCCCGAGAATTATTAAAGAAAATGTAACCAAAACGCCTACTGAAACCATTGATAAAATTTGTGCTCTCACATAACTTCCTACTTTATAAGTAATTGAAGATAATATATCACTGGCCTTTTCTTTTATATAAGAAGGGAAAAATTCTAAAAATTTTGTTCTTAAATATGTTTTGTCAACAAGTAAATAAAATACAATCATAGTTATAGCGAAAGATAAAACAATTACTTGAGTAAACCCAACAGTAATATTAACCGATTGACTAAAAATATTTTGTGCTAAAGCGGAAGAGGAACCTAATATTGAATTTAAGTCTATTAAGTCTGAAATATATCTTCCGTTAAATTTTTGGGTTAACAGAAAATCAGTTACTATTGCCAATTTTTGCGGAAGCATAGTGACAAATATACAAATTTCTTTATACGCAATAATAAAAATAGGCAGGAATAAAGCAATAACCGCAATAACCCCACCAATGACAACCGTAGATGCCGCCAACCCTCTGCTCATTTTAGTCTGAAGTTTATTAACATAAGGATTTAAAGCTGCTGCTATTACATATGATGCAAAAAACAATAATAATATACCAATTATTTTTGGAATAAATAATAGAATTATAATAACCAGAATAAGAAAAGTAATATTTTTTGGTGTCCAAAACTCTCTAAACATGATAACCTCACTAAATTTTCCAATATAATTTTATATAAAAAAACGGAAATTTGCAATAAACTTATAATTATCCAACAGGTTAGATTAGTTAACAAAATATTAAGTTATGTAACAATGACAATAAAAAATGGCAATACAAAATTATATATATACTTTATATATATAACAAGTATTAACACGAGGACACAACATGGGTTTCTTATTAGGCGCATTTGGAAAACTTATGGCCGGCAAGAGAGTTCGACAACTCCAAGCCCGTATGATGAGCGTTCAATCACAAATGAGACGCGCAACTCGTGACGTACAAAATATGGAAAAATACTTCAATCAGATGGAAAAAAATATTAAGAATTCCAATCAAGTATACTTTTCTAATACAATAATGGGGCTTAACAACGGTCTCAATGACAGATCAATATTTGAACGACTAAAAGCTAATAACATTGATATACCATTAACAAGTTCCGGCGATATTGATTATACAAAACTTGATAATAATCAAATGATGCAGGTATCTTCATTAAGACAAATGATGACACAAACAATGCAAACACAACAACAAATGCTTCAAAGCGAATTAGCTCAAAGAAATGCAATGACAGAAAATGAACTTGAAGCCATGAAAGAGATGTATTTGCAGCCGCTTAAAGACGTTGAAGAAGATCTGCAACTTGAAAAAGATTCACTTGAGTCACAAATACAACTTGCTCAACAAGACTATGAAGCCTGCAAGGAAATGGAAAAGGCAGGAGCTAAGAGCTTAACGCCACAATACACCGGTCAAGGCTAACCAATTAGATTAACAATTAATCTTCATTACTTATAACTTGAGCACCAAGGCTTTCTACACCTAAAGTTTTTATAATTGATTTAACATTCAGACCTGACCAAGTATCTCTAACAATAGAATGTATTCTGTCGAGGTTATTTTTTTGAGAAATTATTAAAATTGAAGGACCTGCACCACTTAAAACACAGCCTAAAACATTTTCTTCGTGTTTCAAAGCCTCAACAATTCTTTCAAGCCCCGGAACAAGTTTAATCCTGTATGGTTGATGTAAACGATCTTGTAAAGCCAATTTCATTAAATTTGCATCTTTTGTGTGAATAGCCTGAACAAACATAGCCATACGCTTAGCATTAAAAACAGCATCACAAATAGGAATATCTTTAGGTAAAACAGAACGTGAAATGTCCGTAGCTAGCTCATAATCAGGGATACACACGGTAATATTCCATTCATTAGGCCATTCCAGTTTACGATAGACAACAGTACAATCATCCTCTAAAGATGAAATAACTAGTCCGCCAACTATAGCAGCAGTAATATTGTCCGGATGCCCTTCAACTTCAGCTGCAATAGATAATAATGCAGCCTCATCGGCAGGTCTTCCTAGCAGCTCATTTGCTGCTATTAAACCACCTACGACAACCGAAGCACTACTCCCTAAACCACTTGCTATTGGAATGTTGGTATGAATAGTAATTTTTAACTCACTTGGATTCTGTCCAATTGAATTGTACAAAAGTTCAACAGCCTTATATATAAGGCTGTTCTCATTTAAAGACAAATGTTCAATTGACATCTGGTCAATTGCATCATCTTCAGATATAACATTTATATCAACACCGGAACCCGGTAATACGGTTTCTTCAATGGTAATTGTGTTATAAATAGGTAAGGCCATAGCCAGACAATCAAAGCCAGGACCCAAATTTGCTGTGGAAGCTGGTACTCTTACGCTAACTTTCATAAATTCCTCTTTGTTTATAGTATAGCAGAAACATGAAAAAAATATCCTTATAATAAGATATATAACGAAGTTGAACATTATTTAAATTAATCTATAATGATGATATGTATGAATTTTGTCCTTACTTTACCAATGACGGCTCCGTGGGTCTTTTCTGTCCAAAGGAAGATGATATCTATCACTCCACTTATGGTGCACTATCGGAAGCGTATGAAAAATTTATTTTACCGGCTGATTTTGAAAAATTTTTTAAGACAAATAATAATATAAAAATTTTGGATATTTGTTACGGTATCGGTTATAACTCAAAAAGTTTTTTAAATTATTTTTATGAAATTTTGTCAAAAAAAATTGCTGCTGTAAATTCGTCTATCGATACGATAGATACCAATAACATTTTTTACAAAATTTATATAAAAGCAATAGACACAGATAAAAAATTGATGTTTTTGTCTCCATTCATAAAAAGTAAAAAAACTATATTGGATTTAAATTTGAAAAAATTAAATATCCCCAGAGTCGAAAAATTTTTACAAAAAAATAGTATCGGAAATAAAAAGCAATACAAATACAATAAATTTATAAATTTAATATTATTAAGAAAAATAATAAAAACCCATCCTGAAATTTTTGATGACAAGGAATTGGTAGAAATTTTAACAGATTCAAAAAACAGTCAATATATAGACTCAAATATGCTAAGATTATTCAAGCATTACAAAAACAAGAGATATAAAAACACCTCAATATTCAATTTATCGATCTTCTTACATAATATATATTATAAGTATATATCGAAAAGCTATAAAAAGGCTTTGAAGTACCTTAAAATAAACGATTTATCTATCGACTTTATTGTTGACGATGCACGTAATGCACTAAAAAATGATCTTATAAAGTATGATTACGTTTTTTTGGATGCATTTACACCATCAAAGTGTCCATGTCTTTGGACTAAAGATTTCTTTGACTTGCTATATAAACACTTAAGTGATGATGGTATGATTCTTACTTATTCAAATTCTGCTGCCGTAAGAAACGCCTTTATGCAAGCCGGCTTCTTTGTTGGGAAAATTTATAACAAAGATTATGATAAATTTATAGGTACAATCGCAGCTAAAAAACTTGAAAAAATAAAAACAAGCTTATCTGAATATGATTTAGGACTTATTAATTCAAAAGCCGGTATTGTTTATAGGGACGAAAACTTAAAACTTGATAATTTTCAAATCAAAGCTAATCGAGCAAAAGCGGTAGAGACAAGTAATTTAATGTCAAGTTCAAAATTTATAAAAAATTTTAGAGGAGTGAACAATGTATGATGTAATAGTAATTGGTGGGGGTACAGCCGGATGTGCAGCAGCTTATACTGCAGGCAAATTGGGCTTAAAAACTCTTTTGATTGAAAAAAATATCCATTTAGGCGGAACAATTACATCAGCATTAGTAGTTCCGGCGATGAAATCTGGCGAACATCAGGTAAATACTGATTTTTACAACAATTTAATAACTGAGTTACATAATTTAGGGGGACAAGCAACATATCAAAACAATCCCGGTTGGTTTAACCCGGAACTCACAAAAATCGCTCTTGATAATCTTATGTTAAAAGCCAATGTGGAAGTGTTTTTCGATACTCATATACGCGATGTCATTATTGAAAATAGGCGAATCAAGGCAATTATAATATCCAAGGAAATGTTATCAGTATATAACGAAACGATAGAAATGCAAAATAAAGAGTTATCGGTATCTATCGCGGCGAAGTATATAATAGACGCAACAGGAAATTGTGAAATTGGGAAATTATGCGGATGTGAATTTTTGGAAGAAATTAATAAAAATCAGCCAGTGAGTTTAAGATTTATGATGGGAGGGGTAGACGTAAAATATTTTTCAAAATGGATAAGCGAGTTAGACAGTGACAGAACGGTAACGACCGTAGAAGACATAGATGGTTTTATACATCTATCGACGGCATACACCTGGGACAGAGGCAAAAATTGGGCATTACAGCCTCTATTTGAAGACGCAGTAGAGAAAGGGATATTAAAAGATCACGACAGGAATTATTTTCAGATTTTTACAGTGGCCGGGATGCCGACTACAATTGCGTTTAATTGCCCGCGAATTATAGACTACACTGACACTTTAGATGTCGAGAATATGTCAAAAGCACTTCAACTGGCAAGAAAAAACATTTACAGACTGGCACAGTTTTGCAAAATTTATTTTCCGGGGTTTAAAAATGCTTACATATCGAACATAGCTGACATGTTAGGGATTCGGGTTTCAAGGCGAATTAAAGGTCGGTATATTTACACAATAGAAGATCTAAAATCGGGCAAAAAATTTACAAATCCGGCTGTTGTATCAAATTATCCTGTTGACGTACATTCCGATCAAAAAAACACTTCAACGCTTGATTATGTTGCAGATTACGAACTTCCGATAGAAAGTCTAATGTCTGCGGATATTGATAATTTATATGTTGCTGGTCGTTGTTTATCAGCAGATTATATGTCACAAGGTGCATTAAGAGTACAAGCAAGCTGTTTTTCGATGGGAGAAGCTGTTGCAAAGCACATTAAATCTAATCTTTTTTAATTTTATTAATAAGAATTTGAGCAGCATTCAAAAGCGGATCAATCGTTGGTGAGAAGGGTGGAGCATAGGTTAAATCATTTTTAGTAAATTCTTCAACCGTAAGTCTTCCCAAAAGAGCTGCAGTTAAGGCATTAATACGTTTATCGGCATCACCTGCACCTATGGCTTGTCCGCCGAGCAAAAGTCCGGTTGTTTTGTCAGCGATCAATTTAAGAGTAATATTATTAACATCCGGCATATATCCCACTCTGTCATTTTTGGTAACTATTGCTGACACAGGTTGGAAACCGGCCTGAGCGGCTTTTTTTTCAGTATATCCCGTCATGGACATAGTAAAAGATAGGCACCTTACAACAGCAGATCCTAATACACCTTCAAAATCTTCATCACCCCCTGCAAGGTTTATAGCAGCAACCCTTCCTTCTTTATTCGCCGTAGATCCAAGGGGAATCCAGACTTTAGAACCATCTATGATTAATGTTTTTTCTGCACAATCTCCACAAGCATATATATTAGGAATATTTGTCAACATATGTTTATTGACTTTTATTGCACCTGTTTCACCCAGAGCAATACCCGCATCACGTGCAAATTCTACGTTTGGTTTTACTCCTGTACATATAACAACCATATCTGTGTTATATTCTTTACCGGTTCCAGTTTTAAACCCAACCACCTCACCTTGGTCATTGGAGAGAAATGCTGTTACCAATTCTGAAGTCAAAATTTCAAAACGTCCATTATTTATGCTATTTAATTGTTCTTGAATTAATTTTGACATGTCATTATCAAAAATCGGTAATACATATGGAGCAAACTCGACAATAGTAACTTTTAACCCTAATTCAATAAAAGCCTCCAGTAGCTCAATACCAATATACCCACTACCAATAACAGTTACATGCTTAGATACTAAAGCTTTATCACGAATAGCAATTCCATCTTCAATTTTTCTTAGTGTAAAAACATTTTTAAGATTAATATTATCAATCGGAGGCATAACGGGTCTGGCTCCAGTTGCTATAATCAGCTGATCATATTCTACAAGAAATGCCCTATTTTCACTAAGACTTTTTATCAAGACTTGTTTAGTTTCCGGCAAAATTTTTATAGCTTTTGATTGAAGATGAATGTTAATCCCTTGAGCTCTGAATTCTTCAGGTGATCTTACAAGCAAGGTTTTATAATCAGCAAAATTTCCCTGAATATAATAAGGCAAACCGCAAGCAGAATAAGACACATGCGTATCATCAGTGTATAAATCAATATCCGAATCGGGTAAAAGCCGTTTAGTTTTTGCGGCAGCTTTTGCACCCGCCGCAACTCCGCCTAAAATTACTACTTTCATAATACAAGTATATTCATAAATTAATAATTTACATTAGACAAGATACTAATTTATGCCGGATGTATTCAAAAATATACTTTTCATAAACGCACAATATGCATCAATTTCAGATTTGTATTCATCTGCCTTATCAATTAAAGTTTTTAACTCAACTATTACATCATCATTTTTAAATTCTTCATTCATAAAATACACACCCCGTATTTAATATTAACAATATAAATATCGGAATGTGTATTAAAAACTTTAATAAAATAATTTATATTTTTACATAATTTAATAATCATGCAATAACATTAAGTTTTTTCGCGCCAAATCCACCATTTTGTTCAAAATTAATATCACCTTGCGGATCAAATTGTTCAATATCAAAGCCTTTGTTTTTTGTTTCTTTATTTTGAACTTTGTTAACACCCGAAACAGCGACATAATTATTATACTCTGCAAAACTAATAACGCCGTCACCATCAACATCGTATTTATCAAATGTTAATTGATCCATTGAAGCCAATGAGGCCCTGTTTAATCCTTGTGTAATAGCTAACATAAAACTCTCCTCTCTTATTTATATATATAAAAAATTTTGAAGAGAGCGGATTTCAAAACAAATAAATATTGTAATAAAAATTAATATATTAATCTTCAAGGTAAACCAGTTTTTTTCGCAAACGCCACTGTATAATAGTCAAACAAAAAACAATAATAAACAAAACGTACGCTAAAGCTGAAGCTTTACCAATATTAAAAAATTCAAATGCATTTTTATAAACTGCGTAAACAAGCACATTAGTGCTATCAAAAGGCCCACCTTGAGTCATAAGATATATCAAGTCAAACACCTGAAATGAACTAATTGTTGTAATAATAACCACGAAGAATATAGTCGGAGAAAGCATGGGAACAGTAATATTTTTAAAAATTTGGAATGAATTTGCACCATCAATTTTTGCCGCCTCAAAAAGTGAAGAATTAACCGAACTCAAAGATGACAAGAAAATAATCATGTTGTAACCAATCAATTTCCAAACAGAAACGATAATAAGAGCAGGCATAGCAAAGGACTGGTCATAAAGCCAATTAACATGAATTCTAAGGAGATTATTCAACAGACCAATATTGGGATCGAAAATCCATTGCCAAACAATAGCAATAACAACCATAGGAGTAATAAAAGGTAAAAAATAAGCCGTTTTAAAAAATTCAGACCCCCTTATTTTGCTATTTAAAATAGCAGCGAATACCAGTGGAACAATAACACCCAAAACAGATGTAGAAATAGCAAATACAAAGGTATTTAAAAGAATCTTATAAAAAAGCGTGTTGGTAAAAATTTCAATATAATTATCAAAACCTACAAAGGAGATCTTGTTAATAAGATCCCATTTTACAAAACTGAACCCGAATGAGACAATAACTGGAATGATTATGAAAATAAAAGTTCCTAAAATTGCAGGTAAAATGAGTGCAAAAGCGGCAAAAGAAAGATTATTAATAAAAAAATTATCAGACTTCATGCTATAATTATACAATAGGAGAAGAGATACATGCAAAGATATGAACATGCCTTTGGAAAAAATGACATAAGAGGTATATACAACAAGGACATAACTGAGGAACTGTACTACAACATAGGTATAGGCTTTATAAAATGGCTTGAAAAAAACTCCGACAAACCGGCACAAGATATGGAACTAACAGTATGCCGAGATGCCAGACTGCATTCTCCATCGCTTTCTGATGCGTTAATTGCAGGGATAACAAATACCGGTGCCAAAGTAATAGATTTAGGACTTGCACCAACGCCAATCGGATATTATTCGGAAGTTACAATGCCGGAAGTAATTTCTGCAATGATAATAACAGCAAGCCATAATCCTTGTGAATACAATGGATTAAAGATGACCTATAAGAATCAAACCTTAAATGAAGCTCAAATAAAAGAAGTAAAAGAATTCACATATCAAAATTGGACGAATGATATAAGATTAAAAATAGATACGCTTGTCGAAAATCGCGATATAATTCCTGAGTATATAAAAGACATGGTATCAAGATTTGGCAATATAGGAAATGATGTCAAAGTAGTAGTAGACAGTGCCAATGCGACCGGTGGTATAGTAGGACCACAATTATACAAAAAACTTGGATGTAACGTAATTGAACTGTATTCAACACCTGATGGAAATTTTCCTAACCATCATCCAAACCCAAGTGATCTAAAAACATTAAGTGATTTGGAAAAAGCTGTTGTTGAAAATAATGCTGATATAGGCATAGCCTATGATGGAGACAGCGATAGAATCGGAATAGTAGACACAAGAGGTTTACCGTTAACAGGCGATAAATTATTACTAATATATGCTATGGATTTAATAAACAGCAGTAAAGATAAACCTGTTATTGTATCAGAAGTAAAGTGTTCGCAAGTGCTATATGACACAATAAACAATTCCGGAGCAACAGCAGTAATGTGCAAAACGGGACACGGTTACATAAAAGAGAAAATGAAAGAAACCGGAGCTATTCTTGCAGGAGAAATGAGCGGACATACATTTTTTAAAGACAGATATTACGGATTTGATGATGCAATATATGCAGGTTGCCGTATTATTGAAATAATTTCAAAACATAAGAAAGAAGATAAAAATTTTAAAATTGAGAATTTATTAGATCCATTTGATAAAGTATACACTTCAAATGAAGTCCGTTTTCCTTGTGATAATAAACTTAAGAAACAAGTGCTTGAAAGCTTGAAAACATATATAATGTCTAATAAAAATATGTTCTCAAAAGAAATTAAGGATATCGTAACATTAGATGGAATGAGAATAATATTTGACGGAGGTTTTGCGCTTATACGACAAAGCAACACAGAGCCTGTATTTACCCTACGATTTGAAGCAAAAACTAAATCTGAATGCGAATATATAGAAAAATGTTTGCTTGATAAACTTAAAAATATAATAAAAAATAGCAAAAAATAATTTTTCGAGTTTTATACTAATTGATCACAATGAAAATTAATAAAATACAAAACAACAATATAAATTTTAACGGAATATACAAAATTCCAATTAATAAAGTGAACTTGGAAGAAGTCCGATATTTTACACTACCGATATATAAACTTTTTTCAGGGGAAGATGTTGTTATGACAATAGGCAGTCATCCTTGCAGTCCAGCTTTTGATTACGCAATTGACAAATTAGTCGAAAGGACCGGGAATTCACGCGAATGGCTTAAGTTGAATGCAGAAATTCATAAAGTAGACACCTCAAATTTTGTTGACCCGTATTATCAAATAATAACAACAAAAAGTGATATCAAAAAAATAAAAAAATATATGATACGACGTACTATAAACTTGGCTTTTAAACAGCTATTCGGAATAAATGAAAAAGTTAACCCAAACTTGCCAAATCATTTAAAAGGATTGCAAAAAATTTTAAATATGGCAAATGAGGAAAAAATTAAATACAACAAATATGTGCACGTAACTGAATTAAAAGATATGGATGAATTTATATTGAAGGTAATCCCGGAATTTCATAATATTCAAAAGATACTTGCAAATAAATAATTTTTGTAGTAGAGTATAAAATGTCAGAAAAGTTACTCACGGATATTTTACCAAAGCTATATATAGCTTAATTTGGTGTATTCGTAAAAAATAAGAATTAGATAAGATATGAAAGGTAAAATCAATGGATTTAGAAAACAAAGACGAATTAACGGTTGAATCATCAGTAGAAGAATCTGTTAATGAAACAAAGTCAGAAGAAACAACAGATGCAGGATTAACTGAAGAACTACAACCAGAAGAAGGAAAACCCTCAAAAAGAAAATCACGCGGCAGCAAAAAGCCAAGAATTGAAACAATTGAAGAAAAACCCCAGAGTGAATGGACAGAACAAGTTGTTCAAATAAGCCGAGTAACAAAAGTCGTAAAAGGTGGTAAGAAACTAAGTTTCAGAGCAATAGTTATCGTAGGTAACAAAAAAGGACAAGTAGGAATAGGTTGTGCAAAAGCAGCAGAAGTAATAATAGCGATTCAAAAAGCTATTGCAGATGGCAGGAAGAACCTTATAACAGTGCCAATATTTAAGACAACAATACCGCATCCGGTAACAGGGAAATCAGGAGCTGGCGAAGTAATGCTCAGACCGGCATCACAAGGTACCGGAATAATAGCTGGTGGAGCAATACGACCGGTATTAGAACTTGCAGGTATTGAAAATATTCTTGCGAAATCATTGGGTTCAAAATCACCTTTAAATGCGGCGTATGCAACCATTAACGCATTAAAATCATTAACTCCGTTCAATGAAGTTGCTAAAAAACGCGGATTAACCATGGCAGAGTTATTAAACTAGTCAATAATATGATTGACGTAAAGAGATATTATAATTAAATAAAGGATATAAATTATGGCAAAAACAAATACAAACACAATAAAAATTAAACTTGTAAAAAGTTTAATAGGCTCATCAGTAGCACAACGCAAGATAGTTGCTGCTCTAGGTCTAAGCAAAAAAGATCAGGTAGTAGAGCACAGCGAAACTCCTGTAATAATGGGTATGGTAAACAAAGTATCACATTTATTAGAAATAACAAAATAGTAGGAACCCGCGCAAAGTTACTAGTGTAACAATAGTGGAAAGCGAGCGGTAAATAAAAGAGGAAAACAAAAATGACAAATATCACATTAGAAGAATTAAGACCTGCAGAAGGTTCAACCCACAAAACAAAACGAGTAGGCAGAGGCAGATCATCAGGTCACGGAAAGACTTCATGCCGCGGTCATAACGGGGAAGGACAAAGATCAGGCAGCAGTTCAAAAAGAGGATTTGAAGGCGGTCAAATGCCTGCATATAGAAGGTTACCCAAATTAAAAGGATTTCAAGTAATCAATAAACTTAAATATGCAGAAATCAATGTCGGACGCATTGCACAATTAGATGTTAAAGAAATTTCTTTAGAGTCATTGAAAGAATCAAAACGAATTCATCCATCATGTGACGGTTTAAGAGTTTTAGGCAACGGAGAAATCAAAAAAGCAGTTACCGTAAAAGCATCATATGTAACACCGTCAGCAAAAGAAAAAATA
>CALUQI010000043.1 GCA_944322875.1 Candidatus Gastranaerophilales bacterium | reverse complement strand
CGAGATCCCCAAAAAATATTTCGAGCTTTTACAGAAGAAAAAAAGGGCTTGGATATCGCTATAGAATGCGTTGGACTTGCGGAAATTTGGCAAAAAATTTTTTCGTGTGTTCGTCCTGGCGGTACTGTTCACTTTTTTGGTGGTTGTAAATCAGGTTCTACCGTTACGTTTGATACAACAAGAATGCACTATGGCGATATTACCATGATGAGTGTTTTCCACCATACTCCGAAATATTTTCGTATGGCCCTTGATTATATTGCATCAGGAGAGGTTGAAGTAGAAAAGTTAATAACGGATACATTGCCTTTAGAAAAAGTTGAATATGCAATGCAGCAACATATAAAGGGTAAAGCAATTAAGTTTTTGATAAAACCTTAAAAAATGAAGATGGCGGATTTTTCATCCGCCTTCATTAAACTCTCTTCTTATTTCGCTGCAATTATTTTACAGCTAACAGTTTGGCCTGAATACCGGCATCGGCATTTATTGTTCTTGCCTTCATTAAAGCCATTGATCGGCGTTTTCTCGCTCCTCTTAATATAAATTCAACACTTTCGCTTATATTACACGAAGGTTGTGAAATCTTTTTTATCATTAAAATACTCCTTAGATAACTAATTACATTCTTGTTATCGGTTTACACAATGTTTTTCTTTAATAAAAATATTGAATTGTAAAAAAAAATTAACAAAAGTTTGTGGCTTTATCATTATGTAATTAATGTTGTTTTTTAAACTTTAAATAGTGTAGAAACGTACATAAGGCTTGTATTAGAAAGTAAAAAAAAAGAACTGAAATTTCAGTTCCTTTTTTTTGTATTTAATTTCATTCTACACTGCGTAAACGCTAACTTGTTTTCTGTCTCGTCTGTGGGGTTCAAACTTAACCTGTCCGTCGATAAGTGCAAATAATGTATCGTCAGATCCGATTCCTACATTATTACCCGGATGGATTTTTGTCCCTCTTTGACGAACAAGAATGTTTCCGGCTTTAACAGTTTCACCGCCGAATTTTTTAACACCCAATCGCTTTGACTCTGAGTCGCGTCCGTTGCGGGTAGATCCCATACCTTTCTTATGTGCCATTTTTATTCTCCTTGTTGATTTTTTACTTTTGTTATCTATTCAGCAGCTGCTTCGGTTGATTCTGCTGCTGCTTTCTTTTGAGCTGATGTTCTGATTTTATTTATCATCACTCTTGTAAAGTTTTGTCTATGACCTTGTTTCTTTCTATAGCCCTTTTTAGGTCTTTGTTTGAATACTATAATCTTTTTTGCTTTATCATGAACAAGAACAGTTCCTTCTGCAGAAGCACCTGTAACGTATGGTTGACCAACTTTCGATTTTTTGCCGTTTACAATCATGACAATTTTGTCAAAAATTACTTTGCTGTCTTTTTCTGCGTCAAGTAATTCAATATCAACGTAACGACCTTCTTCTACAGGATATTGTTTTCCGCCTGTTTCTACTATTGCATACATTTCTTTTCTTCCTTTCATCTTCGGTTTCGTATTTCACATTCAAGCAGATATCCTTAACTTAAAATCAATTGGATTTATATAATTTCGGCTTTAGTGAAATTTATCTGACGATTTACCGCACAGTACTACGTATGCTAATTATCCGATACTAAAAGCGTCTTGTCAAGTAGTTTTAATATTTGTTAACTTAGTGTTTTAAGGTTTTTTTTTGCTGTATCATGTTTTTATGAGAGTAGATGAGATAGTTAAAGCTTCAGGTGCACAAATTTTAAAATCTGAGTTGTCGCCCGATTTTGATTGTGCAATCTCGACGGATTCACGTACCATAAATTGCGGTGATATCTATTTGCCTTTAAAGGGTTCTAATTTTGATGGCGAAAATTTTGTCAGCAGCGCTTTGGAAAGTGGTGCCTGTGGATATTTTACATCGTACGGTTCTATATATGACAATGCAAAACTGGTTTTAAAATCGGATGATACACTTATTGCTTATTTGAGGTTAGCAGGGTTTTACAGAAATAAAATCAATCCGGTTGTTATTGGTGTTACGGGAAGTTCCGGAAAGACTACTGTCAAAGAGATGTTATATTCTGTTTTGAGTCAAAAGTTTAAGACAGTTAAAACACTGTTGAATCATAATAATGAAATTGGTTTTTGTCAGACTGTATTTAGTATGTTACCGGATACCGAGGTTCTTGTTTTGGAAATGGGAATGAGGGGACTCGGTGAAATTAGTTTGATTTCAAGTTATGCAAAACCGGATTATGTAATACTAACTAATGTTGGGACTTCACATATAGGAAGGCTTGGCAGTGTTGAAAACATAGCAAGAGCAAAGTGTGAGTCAGCTGAATTTTTGAATCCTGACGGAGCATTTATTGCTTTGGACCAAGAGATTACTAAATCTATTTTGAATTATCCGGGTGAAAAAGTATATTTTTCGATCCACGATGTGAACATTATTGATAAAAAGCCTTCATATTCTAAATTTGAATATAAAAACAGAATTTACGAGTTAAATGTAGAGGGTGATCACAATATAGAAAATGCGTTATCGGTTATTGAAGTTGCCTATAAATTAGGTGTTGACTATGAAAAAATAAGGGAAGGTCTGTTCTTGTATCATCCTATTGAAAAACGTTGGGAAATTATGACAGTGTCAGGATTTAGTATTGTTAATGACAGCTATAATGCCAATCCTGATTCAATGAAGGCTGCTGTTAAAACTTTTATAGAATTGTATGATAACCCTGTCGTAGTTCTGGGTGATATGGGTGAATTAGGTGAAAATGCTGTAGTTTATCACCGTGAAGTAGGCGATTACATCGCGAAACAGAATTGTAAAAATGTTAAATTTTTGACTGTTGGTTCGTTGGCTTCAGAAATTGGGTTGCAATTAAGTAGCAAGGGCTTTTTTGTGAAATCATTTGAGTCAAACGAAGATGTTGCCCGTTACATTCTTGATAATTTAGATGTCAGTAATACAATATTTTTAAAGGCATCACGCGACATGAAATTTGAAGAAATAATCGAAGTATTGAAAAGAGGTAGTAAGATATGATAATGATAGCGGTAGCATTTCTTTTGGGGATGATATTGTGTATGTTGTTCGGTGTGCCTTATATTGACTTTCTAAGGAAAAAAATGATAGGGCAATATGTAAAAGATTTAGCTCCAGACACTCATGCTAAAAAACAAGGAACCCCTACTACCGGCGGAGTATTCATTATTTTGGCGTTGATGGTAGCTTCGGTTATTGTTTTGATGCTGGCTCAAAGGTTAACTACTGATGCACTTATAATATTAATTACTTTGTTATTCTACACATTTGCTGGTTTTCAAGATGATTATATAAAGTTAAAGGGTAAGGGAAATGACGGATTGACTCCGAAAGGGAAACTTTTACGGCAGATTGCAATAGCTCTTTTACCGACTTTATACGTAATTATGACCAATCCTTTCGGGACTTATTTTTCAGTCGGACATTGGGTTGTAAATCTGGGCTGGTTTTATCCGGTTTTATCAATATTTATAATCACCGGTTCCTCAAATGCATACAATTTGACTGATGGTTTGGATGGCTTGGCTGCATCAACAGGAATCCCTGTTTTTGTGGTTTGTTCACTGATAGCTGTGTTAAGTGGATATACTGAAGTTGGAATTATATCGGCAGCTGCAGCGGGTGCTTTAATTGGATTTTTAAAATATAATAAGCCTAAAGCTGAGGTTTTTATGGGTGATACTGGTTCACTTGCAATAGGCGGTTTGCTTGGAACTTTGGCTGTTATGGGTAAGTTCGAGTTCCTTTTAATTTTTCTTGCTGCTGTGTTTGTTTGTGAAACTTTATCCGTTATTATTCAGGTTACAAGTTTTAAGCTGACAGGAAAACGTGTTTTTAAAATGGCTCCGATTCATCATCATTTTGAATTGTGTGGTTGGAACGAAAAAAAAATCGTCGTTGTATTTGCAATTATTTCGATCATCTGTTCCTTAGTAGCTATTGGTATTTTTGAAATGATTACGGCAGGAGTTATATGAGTTGTAAGGTTTTAGTACTGGGATTATCAAAAAGTGGTATAGCTGCGGCAAAACTGTTAAAAAAACACGGTTTTGACGTATATTTGACAGAAAGCAAGGCTTTGGAACCGCTCAAGGAACTTTTGGAATTAGGTGTAAAAATTGAAACAGGCGGACATTCAAAGGATTTTATAAAAGATGCAAGCTTTGCTGTTACAAGTCCTGGTATTCCTCCTGCCAGTGAAATTATGCAGCTTTTAAATTCTTTTAACATCCCTGTTATTTCCGAGCTTGAGTTGACATACAGAATGTGTGATACTCCATTTGTGGCTATTACCGGTACAAATGGTAAGACTACTACTACAGAACTGACCGCTCATATATTTTCTAAAAAATTTAACTCAAAAGCTTGCGGAAATATTGGGCAGCCTCCTAGCGATTTTGCTGATGAGGGTCTTGATTATTTTATTTGTGAGATGAGTTCTTTTCAAATTGCAAATAGTCCTACGTTAACCCCATTTATTTCCGTATGGACTAATTTTACTCCTGACCATATTGATTGGCATCAGGGCATTGAAAATTATTTTGCCGCAAAAGCAAGAATATTTAAATCTCCTCAGGCTCCCATGTATTCTGTAATTAATGCTTGTGATAAATCACTTGAAAATTTTGCGGCTGATGGCGTCGTGTTTTATTTTGGGAAGAAAAAAACCGGAAATTGTTGCTATACTAATGATGATTATTTTATTTTCGAAAAAGATTCTGTTAAAGAATTCAAAATGCCAATTTTTCAATGCCCTTTGGTCGGTGAACATAATTATCAGAATGTTGAATGTGCTATTATTTGTGCCAAATTAGCAGGAATTGAAAATGATTTAATTTGTGAAGCTATAAAGACTTTTCGTTCTCCTGCACATAGGCTTGAGTTAGTTGCTAAAAAAGGAGGTATTTCTTTTTATAATGATTCTAAAGCTACAAATCCTGAAGCTGCAATCGTTGCAATAAAGTCTTTCCCTGATAAAAATGTTGTTCTAATTGCCGGGGGCAGAGATAAAAATACTGATTTGTCAGAGTTTTGTGTTGTAACTAAAAAATATGTTAATAGCGTAATTTTGATTGGTGAAGCAACTGATAGATTTAAAGTAAATCTTGAAAATGCCGGATTTAACAATATTTTGTTGGAAAAATCACTTCAATCTGCCATTGATAAAGCTATAGAGCTTAATCCGGATGTTGTTTTGTTGTCACCGGCATGTGCAAGTTTTGATATGTTTAAAAGCTATGAAGAAAGGGGAGATATTTTTAAAGAATATGTCTTATCAAAGGTCAGAAAGTAAAGTTTCTAAAAGAAAACATCCTATACAAAGTATCATAGTTTCATCTCCTGATAAAACGCTTTTGGTTGCAGTTGCGTTTCTTGTTATTATCGGTTTTATGGCCATATTCTCTGCAACGGCTCCTAAGTGTTTGGATGAAGGCGGGAATCCTGCTCAATTTTTGATTAAGCAATTATTGGCTTTTGTTGTAGGGTTTATCGGATTAAAGTTTTTTTCCAACTATGACTACAAAAAATTGGCTAAGTGGAATAACATATTTATGATTATAATAGTGTTGTCACTTCTTCTTGTTGATTTTACTCCTCTTGGTGTGACTGTCAATGGAGCAAAAAGATGGATTAATATTGCAGGTTTCCAACTGCAGCCGTCTGAGTTTGCTAAACCTGCTGTTGTTATGCTTTTGGCTTCTGCTTTTAAATTTGATGCTAACCTGTTTAATCAAGAAAAATGGATTTTTGCATTTATTCCTATACTTGCTATGATTGCTTTTATTTTCGCACAGCCGAATTTGAGTATGGTTATTTTACTTCTGGCG
The DNA here is from genome assembly GCA_944322875.1 of Candidatus Gastranaerophilales bacterium. Classification (GTDB taxonomy): domain Bacteria; phylum Cyanobacteriota; class Vampirovibrionia; order Gastranaerophilales; family Gastranaerophilaceae; genus SIG32. Next base: position 8,414 of record CALUQI010000043.1, on the reverse strand, counting down.
ACTTCTGTTGTTATGTTTTTATGTGCCGGCGGTTCTTTGAAATTGTTTTTCAGCGCTGTTATTGCAGGTATTACTTCTGTTGTTATTGCTGCTACAACTATTATAAAACCCTATCAATTGCAAAGATTGAGAATATGGCGCCATCCAGAAACAGACCCTCAAGGTGCCGGTTACAACATTATTCAGTCATTAATTGCGTTTGCTTCAGGCGGTTTCAGCGGTGTTGGTTACGGCGGGTCTATTCAAAAGCTTTATTATCTGCCTGAGTGTCATACAGATTTTATTTTTGCTATTATTGCGGAAGAAATGGGATTTATTGGTTGTGTCCTTGTTATAGGTCTGTTTTTCACTTTTGTCCAGCGTGGTTTTTTGATTGCCGGAAGATGCCCTGATATGTACGGAAAATTGTTGGCGGTTGGTTTGACATTTTCTATAGGATTTCAAGCATTTTTAAATATGAGTGTGGCAAGTTCTTTTTTACCTACAACAGGTGTGCCGTTACCTTTTATAAGTTATGGTGGTTCTTCTTTGATTGTTTCGTTGTGGATGGTTGGGATACTCCTAAATATCTCTAAAAAGAGAATTAAAAAAATAAGGAATGTGAACGGTGAAGTCAGGTAATTTGAAATATTTTATTACAGGTGGTGGAACAGGTGGGCATATTTACCCAGCCGTAGCTGTTGCTGACTATTTGTCCGAGCAGACAAGGTGCTCTATACATTACATTGGTAATCCGAAAAATCTTGAATTTGATATCGTCGCAAATAAAAAATATGATTTTTTGCCGGTTAATATTAGCGGCATGCCCAGAAAAGCAGGATTTGAACTCTTTAAGTGGTTTGTTTATCTTATCTTAGCCATTATGAGATGTATTTTCTATATCATGAAATATAAACCTGATGTGGTATTCGGTACAGGTGGGTATGTTTCTGCTCCAGTTTTGTTTGCCGCAAAGTTACTTGATGTCCCCTATGTTTTGCACGATTGTGATTCTAATCCCGGCTTGGTGACTCGTTCCTTAGCTTCCGGTGCTAAAAGTATTTCTTTAGCTTTTGATTGTGCTCGTTATTATATTGATAACGAAAACTGCTTTGTAAACGGTAATCCATTGCGAGAAGGATTTAAAACTTTGTCTAAAGAAGCTGCAAGAAATAATTTGGGGCTTGAAAATAAACTCACTATCTGTGTTATGGGTGGATCTCAGGGGGCTGCTTCAATTAATTCGGCAACTGTTGATATTTTAAAAACTTTGTCTAAGGATTATAATGTTCAAGTTATTTTCCAAACCGGTAAGAAAAAATATCAGGCTGTTATTGATAGTCTTTCTGCTATTTACCCGGAATTTGAAGAAGATAAAAATATTTTAGTAAAACCTTATTTTGAAGATATGATCAGTGTCTTAAAAGCTTCTGATATAGCGGTGTCCAGAGCTGGTTCTTTAAGTATTTCAGAACTTTGTGCTTCCGGAATCGCTGTAGTTTATGTTCCATATCCGCACGCTGCGGCCGATCATCAACGTAAAAATGCTAAATATATGCTTGATTGCGGTGCCGGTTTATATGTTGAGGATGAGCAACTTAATTCAGGTGTTTTATTGGATTTGCTGCTCGATTTGATTAATGATAACGATAAGCTTGTTAATCTCCAAAATTCGGCTTTGTCTTTGGCTAAGTACGACGGTGTAACTTCTATCGTTCGGCAAATAAGAGATGCTGTTTAATATTTACATCTTTTTTTGTTTTGTTTATAATTGGCTTGAAGATTAATTTAAGGATTTAAAATGAGTAAATATTTATTGGAAATTGGGACGGAAGAATTACCTTATAGGTTTATCCCATCTGCTATTAAACAGTTAAAGTCAGGTTTTGAAAATTTTCTTAATTTGTCAAAAATAAATTTTGAAAAAATTGATGTTTATGCCACACCAAGAAGATTGGCGGTTATTGTGAGCGGTTTGGCGGCAAGTAGCCCCGATGAGGAAAAAATTGTAAAAGGCCCGATTAGGAAAGTCGCTTATGATGAAAATGGTAATTTGACAAAGGCCGGCATCGGGTTCTTAAATAAAAATAACCTCAAGCAAGATGATTTGTATATTGAAAATGATTACCTGCAAGCAAAAATTGTCATAAAAGGCAGACCAATAGTAGAAATACTTCAGGAAAATGTCCCTCAGGTTGTATTAAAACTTCAAGGACCGCATTTTATGCGTTGGGGGTATAACGAAGAAAAGTTCTCACGTCCGATTCGTTGGATTGTGTCTGTTCTTGATAGAAATGAAGTTAAAATAAAAATTATTGATAAAGAGTCTTCAATATACTCTTGCGGTCACAGATTTGCTCAACAAAAAGTTCTTATAGGTCATCCTGATGATTATGTTGAAACGATGAGAAATGCTTGTGTTATTGTTGATCAAAACGAAAGAAAACAATTAATTATTGATAAAACAAAAGCCGAAGCAGATAAATTGGGTGCTGTTGCCAGATATAGTGATGATTTATTGGATGAGGTAACTTTTATTACTGAATATCCTGTGGCTGTTGTGTGCGAATTTGATCCGAAGTATCTTCAAGTTCCTGAGGAAGTTATAGTTACTGTTATGGCTGTTCACCAGAGATATTTTGCTCTGTATAAGGACGGAAAACTTACTAACAAATTTATTACTGTGACAAATTATATAGGTGATGATTTTAACAATATTAAAGCCGGTAATATAAGAGTTATAAAGGCAAGACTTGATGATGCTGTGTTTTTCTTTTCTGAAGATACGAAAAAACCTTTGGTCGATTATGTCGAAGATTTGAAAGGCGTAACTTTCCAAAAAGGTATGGGTTCCGTTTATGATAAATCTCAAAGGATAATGGAATTGTCTCGCGGTATTGCTTCAGACTTGGGAATTCCGGTTGCTACCATCAAAAGAACGGCTCTTTTATGCAAAGCTGATTTGACTACTCAGCTGGTGTTTGAATTTACTGAGCTTCAAGGATTTATAGGCGCAGATTATGCAAAGGTTTCAAATGAGGATTCAAGAGTTGTTGAGGGAATTAAGGAACACTATTTCCCTTTAAATGCTGAAAGTGAAACTGCAAAATCTATAGAAGGTCAAATTGTCGGTATCGCCGATAAGCTTGATACAATTTGTGCTGTGTTTGTTGATGGTAAAAAGCCTACGGGGTCTTCTGATCCGCTGGGTGTCAGACGTGCAGCTTTAGGTGTTATTAGAACTGTTTTGGATTCCGGGTTGAAAATTGATATATCTAAATACATCGATAAGGCATTAGATTTACTTCCGGTTTATAAAGATTGTTCTGATGATGTTAAGGATTTCTTTGTCCAAAGATTGATTATATTCTTGTCTGAAACTTATAAGAAAAATGTTTTGGAAGCTTGTGCTGGTTCAAAAAATCCATTAGCTGATTTGAATGATTTTGTTGACAGAGTTAAAATTGTTATGAATCTTGACTGCCCTCAAATGATTGAAAGTGCAAATAGAGTAATTAGAATCTTGAAACAAGATTCCTGTGTTTCTGTTGATAAATCTTTATTTAAGGAACAAGCTGAATTCCTGCTTTATGAAGCCGTTTTGTCAGTAAATGAGAATTTTAAATATGGTGCTTATCTTGATGCTTTAAAGTCTATCAACCCTGCGGTTGAAAGATTCTTTAGTGATGTTTTGGTTATGGACAACGATGTAAGTGTCAAAAATAACAGATTGGCTCTTCTTAATTTGCTTAAACAAAAGTATGAAGTGCTTGCAGATTTCTCAAGGTTGTAATATATTAATATTGGATTATAAAGATTTGTAAACAATTTCCTAAAATTGGTAAATAAAAATTTTTATGTTACTTTATGATATTACAAAAGGTAAGTGATAGAGGTAGTGATGTTCAACCGATTCAAGAATTTAAAAATCGTAAAAAAAATGAAGGAAGAAGTTAGCCCAAGGTTAAGGTGGCTAAATTTCTCAAATAAATCTGTAGATAAAACTTCACCTGAATATATCCAAATGATTAGTGGAGTTGAATTACAATCTGCATCTGACGCAAAAGCGCTTGAAGCAATGGTCAGAAAACAGCTTAAAGATGAATTCCCTAATATTGAAAGTATGAAATCTTATGAGCTTCTTGTCGATGCCGTTGTGCATAATATGATGAAAAAACAGCTTCAGGCCGAAGATAATCAACAATAGTGGATTATCCCAATGGATATAAAAAAACACCTATTTGCAGGTGTTTTTTTTATTGTTAATAATTTAGTATAAATAGGGGTGTATATGAAAGTTATTATAGGTGTTAAGCTATGTGAAAGAAAAGAAGATTCGGAGTATTTTCAGAGTATAATATCCGAATTCGGATGTGGTATTAAAACTAGAATAGGTCTTCATGACACATTTGATAATAAATGCTCAAACGAGGGTATCGTATTATTAGAAGTAGTCGACCAATTCGCTGATGAGCTGTTTTCAAAACTTTCGCAAAATTGGTGTTGTCAGAAAATGGTATTCTAAAATTATTTCTGGTTAGATAATATTTTTTCTTTATATATTTGTACGTAGCAAAAATGTACAATATATTGAATAATCATACCGATATAAGCTGCGACTGAAGCCATAAAATAAGAAAAAACAGTTGTTCCGTTTCCAAGAATTCCCAAAATCCCAAAAACAAGAAACATGGGGATTAATTTTAGATATAACAAAATAACACTTTTGAATGTTTGTTTTATGTAACTAAAAGGAATAGATATCCTGTATAATCCGTCGCGTTTATACTCTTTTGCGAACATTACAAATACGAAAGGAAGCATCATTGCAAAAATAATTATAAATAGTAGAAAAATACTTAGTGTAATTATAATTGATAACCTTGGAGGAATGATAAAAGCGCAGAGTTTAGCTGAAATAACCCATATTATAATGAAGCATAAAGAATATGCACACCAGGTTATCTGAAGTGGAAATCCTTTGAAAAATACTTTAAACCAAGTTATATTAAAATCGGGCAGAAGTTCTTCAGATGTCTCGTTGAATGAGTTTTTTATAACACCATAAAAATAGCCGCAAGTGTAGATAGAAATAAACATCATAACAATCAGTGCTGACAGTGAAAGCCAAAGTGCACCGGAATCTATATTTTTAGTCTTACTAATCTCATTTAAAGGACTCGAAAGCATGACCGGGATCCCTACCAAAATGAATAGTATTATATGTTTTACAAGCGCACTTTCGCCAGAATAAATTCTTCTTATGGCATCTTTAATTCCTAACATAAAAAAGCTCCTTTTTCTCATTCAGACTTTAATAGGATAGCATTTTTTTTACTTAATTGCAATAGAAAAAAGTTTATTATAAAATTTGAGTATGGATACAGATTTAAAACAGCTTATGAATGCGTTATCGCTCCGGTTAAAAAAGATAAAGGAGTGTCTTTGACCCTGCAGCCCTTGAATCAAGACTTTTAGATTTGGAAAACCAAATGCAATCGCCAGAGGTTTGGTCTGATAAGCAAAAAGTGTCCAAACTAGGTTCTGAGATTAAGGAATTAAAGGAAATATTTAGCACATTGGAAAGGTGGCAATCCAATTTGGATGATGCTGATGTTGCTTTGGAAATGCAGGATAAAGATTTGCTGGAAGAAAGTTTTTCTGTCTTGTCAGTGCAGTTGAAAGAGATGGATAGTTTTGAGATAAGACAGATGTTAAGCGGAGAATATGATGAAGCAGATGCAATTTTGACTGTAAATGCAGGTGCCGGTGGAACTGATGCCCAGGATTGGGCAAGTATGCTTTTAAGGATGTATATTAGGTGGGCAGAAAGCAGAGGATGGAAGGTAGACCTTCTGGATAAGCTTGATGGCGAAGAAGCCGGAATAAAATCAGCGTCAGTCAAAATCTCAGGTAAATATGCATTTGGTTATTCTAAAGCTGAAAAAGGTGTACACAGACTCGTAAGAATCTCTCCTTTTAATGCTAATGGTAAACGCCAAACAAGTTTTGCATCAGTAGAGGTTACACCGATTATTGAGGATTATGAAAAAACTATTGTAATTCCACCTGAGGACCTTGAAATTGAAACTATGCGCTCAGGAGGAGCTGGAGGACAGAATGTTAATAAGGTAGAAACTGCAGTTAGAATTTTGCATAAACCTACCGGGATTGTAGTTAAATGTCAACAGGAAAGATCTCAACTGCAGAATAAGGAAAATGCTATGCAAATGCTTGCCTCAAAACTTCTGGCAATCAGACAGGCTGAACATGAAAAAAAACTGGCTGATCTAAAAGGAGAAAATGTTGATATCAATTTCGGTTCTCAGATTAGATCCTATGTGTTTCATCCTTATAAAATGGTCAAGGATCATAGAACAAATTATGAATTGGGAAATGTTGATGCCGTAATGGATGGTGATTTGGATGGTTTTATTGAAGAATATTTAAGAGAAAATTCTAAGGCATAAGATTTTCTCCGTGTAAATCTGTTCCGCCTGTCATTATTAATTCGTATCTTTCTGCCGCTTTTTTGACTTCATTTACTGTGTGAAATTTTATTATCCCACGATGTCGCTCGTAGGGATAGTATACTTCTACGCCATCAAGTCCATATCCTTTCAGCTTTTTGAAAAATTTGTCTATGTTTAAAGTCCAACAGCACGCTGGATGTGCTATTACGGCTATGCCTCCAGATTCGTGTATCGCACTTATTAATTCTTTAATGTCGCGTTTGGCAAAGATTCTGACAATGTCAAGTTCAGTTTCTCTTTTTGTCTTTGCTAGAAATGGTTTTAATGCATTTGATTTGACGTCAATACCGTATCCAAGTAAATGCATAAATATGGGACCACACCATACATCAAATTCAACTGCAGGTATTACGTAATCCGGAATTCTGTTTTCTAGATAACCACTTACTGTATTATGATCCGAAATCGCTATGTATTTATAGCTTGCCCCTTGCTGTACTATTTTGTTAAAATCACCTTTGCCATCAGAATATTTTGTGTGGATATGTAAATTCACACGATGCTTTTTATAATCTTCTTCTGTAAAACTTCTTATTAATTCTTTGTAATTTACCATTGTTATTATATATTTGTAATAAAATTATTATACATCAAAGGAGTGAATATGGCTAAATTTAAAATACAAGATAGTGTCTGGCATGTTCTTGCTAAAGGGTTAAAGCTTTATTTCTTTAACATTGCAAAGTTTACTCAGTACATGTTGTTCCCTGTTTTTGGACAAATATTAGGTATTCTCTTAATATTTTTTCTTGTTGGTTGGTTTAATTCTTCTTTGCCTTTTTTGCTCCAGAGATATTCTGTGTTTAATAATCTTTTAGTTATATCTATTGTGCTTGTTATCCTAACTGTCCCGGGAATTGCGCTGTTTTTAAAAGCATTTTGGGATTTTCTTGTCGCTTATGGTGCACTTAATTCTATGACTGATGCTATTATTTCTAACGGTAAATTGTATGATTTTAAAGCTCACAATGATGTTGTTACAAGACATTCAATAAAATACATCGGTTTGCTTTTCGTGATAAGTTTGTTGTCCTTGATTGCATTGAATCCTTTGTTTTGGGTTTTGGGACTAATATTTTTTGTGTATTTTATCTTAGTATTTCAGGTGTTTGCGCTAGAAGAAGGAACATCTATAATTGGTTGTTTTAAGAAAAGTTTCTATCTTGTGAAAGGTAACTTTGGACGTACATTTTTGTTAATGGCTGTTTTGGGTTTAATTTCTCATTGCTTTTTAACATTGATTTTTTCCGGTATTTTGGATTTTATTAAGCTAAGTGAGTTCTTTAAAGGTATTTTTGAATCTTGGGCTCATTCTTTACCTTTGGTTGAGGTTAACAAAACATTATCTTATTTTAGACTTCAGCAGATTACTGAGCTTAAGATTGCTAACGATATTCTTTCTTCATTAATTTTATTTATTGTTACAGGATTAACTCTTCCTATGCGAAGTGTTTGCTGGTGTGTTTGGTATAAGAATCTTGTTTGTGTCAATGAAAATTCTTCTGCCAGAAAAAAATAGGTTAACAAAATGTTCATTTGTAAAAATTGTAAATCTGTTGATAAATTTGAATTGATGTTCTCACCCGATTATAAGGGTGTGAAACATTTTGCTCAGTGCTACAATGATAAGAATGAAATTGTCATAACTGTGGATGGATATACTTTTATTCCGGATTTAAGATTTATGAATGAACATGCGGTTTGTAGATACTGCGGACAGATTTACATGTGGGATTATGATTATAGAGGGTAAAACTATGAGAAAAGACAGAAAAAATGATGAGAAAAGAGAAATTAAATTTACCAGGAATTATACTAAACACGCTATGGGATCGGTATTAGCAGAATTCGGTGATACAAAAGTTATTGTTACTGCGTCTGTTGAATCGGGAAAGCCTAAAT
>CALUQI010000042.1 GCA_944322875.1 Candidatus Gastranaerophilales bacterium | reverse complement strand
GCTGTTACAGCAGCTGACTGGATTGTAATACCTCTTTCGCGTTCTTGTTCCATAAAGTCGGTAACAGCTGCACCATCGTGCACCTCACCTATCTTGTGAGTTTTACCGGTGTAGAACAAAATACGCTCTGTTGTAGTGGTTTTACCTGCATCAATATGCGCGGCAATACCAATGTTTCTAATTTTCTCTAATGGAATTTTTCTAGCCATTTTGTTTTTCCTTTTTATATTACTGTGTACTTCTGCTATTTATAAGCTACACAAAAATTATCACATAAAAATATTTTTTATCAAGAAAAACTAAATAGTACACGCAAATTTTGTTTACACAATTATTTTACAATCTGTTCTTTTTGTACTAAAATTAAACTATACATAAAAAGAGAGGACAAAATGCAAATATCAATTAATTGGCTTAATGAATTCGTAGATTTATCAGACAAAGAACCGGCGCAAATAGCGCACGAGCTTACCATGAGCGGATTAGAAGTAGAAGCTGTTGAAGAATTAAAACCTAAATTCAGTAATATAAAAACTGTTAAAATAGAAAAAATAGATAACCACCCGAACTCTGACAGATTACACTTGGTAACTGTAAACATCGGTTCCGGACTAAAGACTGTAGTATGTGGAGCACAGAATATAAAGGAAGGACAAATAGTCCCGTATGCAAGTGTAGGTAGCCAAGTTTTAGACAGAAAATCGGGTGAAACCTTTACACTTACACCTGCTGTTATTCGAGGAGTGGAATCACAAGGCATGCTATGTTCTGCTGATGAACTTGGCGTTGCTGACAGAAACTACCAAAATGAAGATGGTATCTTAATACTTAACAATATCTTTCCTGATATCAAAATTGGGGAAGATGTGGAAAGTATTTTAGGGTTTGAAAAGGATTATATTTTAAATGTAGCTCCAACTGCCAACAGAGGCGATGAAATGTCTGTTCTTGGTGTTGCCCGTGAACTAAGTGCAATCTTCAATAAACCATTGAAATTTAATCCGGTGCAGTGTTTAAATGACTTATCTACAGATAAATTTAAGGTCGAAATTATTGACAAAGATGTCTGCAAATACTATTCAATCGGCATAATGAAAAATATAACCATAAAACCCTCACCTGATTGGATTCAAAAAAGACTCGTTTCTTCAGGTATTCGAGCAATAAACAATGTAGTAGACATAACAAATTACGTAATGCTTGAATACGGAACACCTTTACACGCATTTGACTACGATAAACTTGACGGTTATCTTTGTGTAAGACGTGCTAAAGAAGGCGAAAAATTAGTAACTCTGGACAGCATTGAAAGAACATTAACAAAAGATTCTGTACTCATTGCAACAAAGGAAAAAGGAGTTTGTCTGGGAGGAGTTTTCGGCGGAGAAAATTCCGAAATTGATGATAATACTAAAAATATAGCACTTGAAGCAGCCTATTTCACCCCTGCAAGCAACAGAAAATCGGCTCACAGTGTTGGATATCGAAGTGATGCTTGTGCAAGATTTGAACGTGGAATTGATATTGAGGCAGTAAAACCTGCCCTTATGCGAGCAATGCAATTACTTATTGAATATGCTGATGCCAAAGTTGAAGGAGTTGTTGAAACAGGTGAAAATAAACTTGAACCCTTGGAAATTACTTTAAGATTTCCTCAAGTTGAAAGAATTTTAGGTTGTTCAATAACTCCAGAAAAATGCATAACAATACTTGGACATTTAGGATTCAAAAAGTTAGGCGGAAACGAAAATGCAGCTAAATTTTTAGTACCATCATTCAGGGTATACGATGTTACAAGAGAAATAGATCTTATTGAAGAAATTGCTCGAATTAACGGATACGATAAAATAGCACCAACGCTACCCAGCAAGAATGAATTGCCTGAAATTTCTCTTGAGGAGAAAGTTTTGGCTAAAATCAACAAACTTATGCAAGCATCAGGTTTAAACGAGATTATAACAAGCTCTTTAATCGGAAGACCCATATTAGATAAATACATGATTTCCTTTGATGAAAGTAGCACTGTTTTTGTTCAAAATGCAGCAAGTGAAGAATATACTATGCTGCGTCAAACTTTAATGGCAAGTATATTGAACGTTATGAAATACAATTTTGATAACGGACAAAAAGACATATGGAATTATGAAATAGGCAAGACGTATTATAAAGTAAAAGATGCTGATGCAAAATCCTCAGGCGTAAAAGAAACCAAAAATCTTGCAGGTGTTATTACCGGAAATATCGAAAAATCTTTATGGCAAAAAGCAAATGAAACAGACTTTTATACGGTTAAAGGTATAATGGAAAAACTATTTGAGGAACTGGAAATTTCAAAACGTATAAAATTAATGCCTTTGGAAAAAACTGAACTGGCTGAAACAAATACAATATTGCATCCGTATAAAACTGCAGTAATTACTTTGTTAGGGAAAACACCACAGGTAATAGGATATTTCGGACAAATTCATCCTGTATTAAAAGATAAACTCAAACTTAATCAAGAAGCATTTGTTTTCCAAATTAATCTTGATGAAATAATAGCAATAATAAAAGAAAAAACACCTAGATTCAAAAAAATCGCACAATTCCCTGAAGTAAGACGGGATTTGGCATTTATAATAAACGAAAATGTAACATTTGAAGAAGTGCAAAAAGTCATAAAAAGCTCAGTACAACAAGATATATTTAAAGGTAGTGAAGTTTTCGATGTTTATCAGGGAGAACATGTACAAAAAGGATTTAAGAGTCTTGCATTTAGAATAAAGATGCAAAATGAAAACGCGACACTTACTGAAGAAATAATTGCAAGACAAATGCAGAATATAAGGGAAAACCTTCAAAAAACATACTCTGATATAACATTTAGAGAATAAGGAGGTTATATGAAAAAGATTCTAGTGATTCTGACATTATTTATCGGTTTGTTTTTACCGGCAAATGCTGATAATATCATGCCCGTGAGCATTGACAGAAACGACATTAGAACTCTGGGGCTTTACCAAATCCCTAAAAATATAACACTGTACACAAAACCCGATGAAACCTCAGAAGTAATAAATGACATAAAGTGGTCAGCAACTGATATATTTCCTGAGGGTGTACGTTTTAAAGACTTATTTGTAGTCTTCATTCCTAGCAAAGAATTGGGATACTGCGCCGTAACAGATGAAACTGATGACTGGGTAGAAATAATATATAACAATAGGACAGGAGAAACAGCCTGGATAAAAAAAGATGATCCATATAAATTTCTAACTTGGATAAACTTTTACAATACTTATGGAAGAAAATACGGACTATATGTATTAAAAGGTGCACCCGATGAAATAAAAAAAATACAAAGTTCGCCGGATTATATGGCTCAAGTTTTGTCAGAAATGAATTTACCGACAAAAATCAAACTGAATGTAATCCGCGGCAACTGGGCACTGGTAAGTGTTCTTGATCTTGATAGATCTCCTAAAACCGGATACATAAGATGGCGCGGTGACGATGGTACTAGGTACCTTTTCCCGGATATCAAATAATCATTATCCTTTCATTTTCTAAGTAAAATGTCATCATTTTTCGGCTGTTTTAATAGGTTGATTTAGAACAGCAACATAATTGTCTCTCATAAAAATTTTTAAAATCTGCAAATTTTTTGATTGCATCGGTTAAATTTTAACAAGAATCAAAAGAGAGTTTTTATTGGCAACTTTTATCCCTTTCACTTAACAATACTAAAAAAACTCTCGACAATATATTTTGTTTATTATATTATTGTAGCAAGCACGATAATTAAATAGCAAAGGAGAATTTTTATTATGCAAGTTATATTGAAAAAAGATGTGCAAAACCTTGGCGAAGCCGGTGATGTAATCAATGTAAAAGACGGTTACGCAAGAAATTTTTTACTTCCTCAGTCAATAGCTGAAGTTGCTACTGAAGGGGCTCTTCAAAATCGCGAAAAAAACTTAGCCAGAATTAAAGCTAAACAAGAAAAATTACACGCTGAAGCAATTGCAAAAGCTGAGCAAATTGAAAAATTCGGTAAATTAGAACTTTCTGCAAAAGCAGGAGAATCCGGAAAATTATTTGGTACTATAACAACTAAAAAACTTACTGAAGAATTAAAAGAAAAATCAGGTATTGAAGTTGACAGAAAAAATGTTTCTTTGAATGCTCCTATCAACAAAATAGGTGAATACAAAATGCTTATTAAATTAACTTCAAAAGTTAAGTGCGAACTTTCTGTTAGTGTTACAGCATCAGAAGTCGTGAAAGAATCTATTGAAGAAATTGAAGAAGTTGAAGAAACTACAGAAGAATAAGGAGATTTAGTCTTGGAATGTTTGGCTATAGGTTCATTACCTCATGATAATCCTGATGAAGCTATGCAAACAGTCAAGAAATATTTTCACAATATTCCATTCTGGCCACAACTTGCCAGAGTCAGTAAAAATGAAGATATGACCGTTCAATTTTTGGAAGGTATGCCTTCATTTTTTGTTGATGAAGATAATATTTTTAGTTTTAATACTGAGGACGAGCAATTTTTTGAAGATTTGGAAAAATTTTTCAACGATTATCAAGAAATTATAAACAATAACAACATTGATTTACTTGAAAAATATGCAATAAGTCCAATGTTTTCATCAACTTTCAACTTATTTATAGAATTAATAAAAGAAATTAATCCTAAACAAGCTAAAGGACAAATTGTAGGTCCTTTTACGCTTTCAACAACATTAACTGACCAATTCGGGAAATGTGCAATTTATGACGATACTCTAAAAGAAGTTATTATCAAAACTCTATCTTTAAAAGCTCTTTGGCAAATTAAACAAATACAACAAGCAAACTCCTCCCCAATAATTTTCATTGATGAACCATCTATTTCACAGCTTGGTACGTCTGCATATTTAACAATAGGACAGGTTGATGTAATATCAATGATTAAAGAGATTATTGATATAATTCACGATAACGGAGCTCAGGCAGCAATACATTGCTGCGGAAAGTGTGATTGGAGTATCCCTATAAAAACAGGTGTTGACATAATAAGTCTTGATGCGTTTGCTTATGCAGAAAATTTGAGTCTGTTTCATAAGTATGTTAAAGAGTTTCTTGGAAAAGGAGGTAAAATAGCCTGGGGAATTATTCCCACGCTGGACAGAAATGCACTTGAAAAAGTTGATCTAAAAACAGCTCTCTCGAAATTTGATGAAGCTGTTAATTATTTGACTAAAAAAAGTATTAATGAGAAACTTATTATAGAGAATTCATACATAACACCATCATGCGGTGCCGGATCTTTAACAAAAGAGCTTGCTGAAAAAGCAATGATGTTAACAAAAAATCTATCTGAAAGTTTAAAAGAGAGGTATAATGACAACTAAACTTGCTATTACAGGTAAAAGTGGCAGCGGTAAAACAACCATTACTAAAGCATTTCTTAGCATTTTAAAAGAAATTTTTCCGGAAAAATCAATTCTTCTATTTGATAATGATTTAACAAGTGAACTTGGGCATAGTTTTGGACTTGATATAAGAAACACGATATATGGTATAAGAAGCGGAAAACACGAATATAAAACAGGAATACCTGATAACATGACAAAACAGGAATTTATAGAGTGGGCTATGGAAGATATAGTTGTTCCGCTTGAAGAGAATATTGATATTATCGTTTCTTGGTTTGTGGGTTCTAAGGATTGCAGGTGTCCTATAACAGGTCAGATTAATGATGCCGTTTTAAAACTTATTGAAAGGTATGACATAGTCATCTTTGACTGTGAATTTGATTTAAAATATTTAAACCAACTTGTAGATACTGACGTAGATACAACAATAATAGTTGCCAACCCAAGTGAAGATTCTGCACATCTTGCTAAACGTATAGAAGAGTTCAGTGCAAAATATGCGGCAGGAGGACAACTTGGTGTCATTATAAACAAAGTTGAGGGGGATTTGTCAAACGTATATGAATTGTTAAAAAAATACGATTTAGATGTACTGGGAGTTATCCCTTATGATAATGACCTTAAAAACAACCCTGTAAGAAAAGAATCTGAAGTCGTTAAAGATGCAATAAAACAATTTTACTTCAGACTAAACCTACCACAAATAAAAACATAGGAAGAACAAACTTATGGCAATAATTCTTGACGGTAAAAAACTACGAGACAAAATTCTCAACGAACTTACAATAAAAATTAATACTTATTCAAATAAACCTTCACTGGCCGTTATTCTTGTTGGAGATAATCCGGCAAGTAAGCTCTACGTTAACAACAAGAAAAAAATTGCCGAAAAAATCGGGATTAATTCACAAATTTTTGAATATGAAAGCAATACCAATGAAAAAGAAATTATCAAAAAAATTAAAGAACTTAATGCAGATAAAAATATCACTGCAATATTGGTACAACTGCCTCTACCTAAACACATTTCAAGAGAAAAAATCTTATCTGCAATAGATCCCCAAAAAGATGTCGACGGATTATCACCAATAAATTTCGGGAAACTTTTTTCTGGGCTAAAGCCATATGCTTATCCCTGCACTCCAAAAGGGATTTTATTACTACTTGATGAATACAACATAGAAATTGAAGGCAGAAAGGTTGTAATTATCGGACGATCAAACCTTGTAGGAAAACCGCTGGCACAAATGATGTTGGATAGAAATGCAACCGTAACAGTATGCCACAGACATACCAAAAATCTGACAGAAATAACAAAAACTGCAGATATTCTTATCTCTGCAACAGGAGAATACATAGTAAAAGGGGAAATGTTAAAACACGGTTGTGTAGTTGTAGATGTTGGGATATTTAAAGATTCTACGGGGAAAACTCGCGGAGATATTGATTTTGAAAACGCGTCAAAAATTGCATCTTATATAACCCCTGTACCCGGAGGAGTTGGCCCGATGACAATCGCTTCCCTTATGATAAACACAGTTGAATTGTACCTAAATAATAAAAACGCCTAAAAGGCGTTTTTATTAGCTACCTATAAGATTTAATCCGCAACTGTTTTTAATGTTGTTGTTAACCATCGTTTTCAAACTTGATATCTCATTATCCAAAAGTTGAATTTGAGACTCTAAAGAATCTTGTCTGGACTCTAAATATTCTTCTTTTTGCTGTAATTGAATATAATATGGGTCATTATCCAGATCTATGGTATCATCACTTGTATAATAACCCATTTCTCTTGAAACAATGTTTGCTTGGTTCATAACCAGAGTTTGTTCATACTGAACTTGATTTCTTTGCAAAATAAGTAAACATTTTTGCGAATCAACTGCTAAGAACGACATCTTTGCTCTCCTTATATTTTTGTACTCTCTTACATAAATAAAGTATTTGAAAAAATACCAATTTCAAGATTTACAATTATTGTAACATTTGTTTACAAATCATCAGTAATGACATTAATTTATTTTTGTCATAGAATAATAAAATAAGGGGAATATATGACAAAGAACAGAATCGGAATAGACGTTGGCGGAACAAACGTAAAGATAGCATTAGTAAATGATAAAGGGAACATTTTGTATTCAAACTCTGTACCGACGCGAGCAGAGATGGGATATGAATACACAGTAAACAATATAAAACAAGCAATAAGAGATTTAATTACCGAAACGAAAGTAACAAACATAGAAGGTATAGGCTTTGATTTTCCCGGTCAAATTGACTACCAACGAGGCATAGTAAGATTAGCTCCTAACATTCCCGGCTGGGTAAATATTCCAATATCTGAAATAATAGAAAAAGAATTTGGGATTTCAACAAGGATAGATAATGACGTACACTGCGCAGCACTGGGCGAATTAAAATTTGGTGCCGGCAAAGGTTGTGAAAATTTTATATGCATGACAGTAGGTACCGGAATAGGTTCAGGAATAGTTATCAACGGCAAATTAGTCAGAGGAGCATCCAACGCTGCCGGAGAATTAGGCCATATAAAACTTCAGATGAATAGCGGTCCCCTTTGCGGTTGTGGAGATTACGGATGTTTGGAGGCATTTGCATCAGGTCCTTCAATTGTTGCAATGGCAGAAGAATATATATTAGGTGGCAAATCAACAAAATACAGAGAAATGTCAAGCGGCGGAGAAATAACTCCTTACATAGTTGCCGAAGCTGCCAAACAAGGAGACCCGGTTGCAAGGAGAATATTTACAACAATTGGTGAATATATAGGAATAGGGCTTACCAGTGTTGTAAACCTGCTTAATCCTGAAAAGATAATAATTGGGGGTGGAGTTGCCGATGCCGGAGAAATACTACTTGAACCAATTAGAAACACTATTAAAAAACGTGCCATGCTTGTCGCCGGACAAGCTGTAGAAATAGTCCCAGCGAAACTTGCTAACACTGCCGGAGTTATAGGCGCCAGCTTGTTAATTGAAAGTTAATAATCCTATATAGATACTTCCATGATATAATATATATATGGCTGTATATTTTTTCTACGGGGATGAAGAATTTAATATTGAACAAGAAATCAATAAACTAAAAAAGGGATTAAATAAAGATTTTCTTGAGATGAATTTTAAAATCTACGACAATCCAAAGTTTATAGATTTAATAACCATACTTCGAACTCAACCCATGATGTTTGGGAGGATGCTTGTTGTTATCAAATGTGAAAATTATTTTTCAAAAGCATTTGATGATAAAGAAATAAAACAAATAGAAGAAGCTCTGGAATTAAATAGTGAAAATCTTGATATAGTATTTGTTGTTGAATTTCCCAGAAATGAAGGGAAAAAAATAGACAGCAGGAAAAAATTATTCAAACTGCTTTCCAAATATAATACGAAAGAATTTGCATCAATTCCAACATACAAAACGGCAGAACTTGAGAACTGGATTAAAAAGAATGCTAAAACAAAAGATATTGAACTAAGCTCTGAGGCAATAACTGCCATTATTTCACAGGTTGGGAACAATCTTAGAGAATTAGACGGAGAATTAGAAAAATTAAAACTATACCTGTATCCAACAAAAAAAATTACCAAAGATAATGTAAAGGACTTGTGCATAACAAATGAAGACTTATTTTCATTTTCGGATTATCTCATGCAAGGTGAAAATGATAAAGCACTCATAGAATACCGAAAATTACTTGAAAAAAAATACTGTCTTGAAATAGTTGCCGCACTTCAAACGATGTTAAGGAAGTGGATTCTTTTAAAGTCAAAATCAGGAGAATATAGTCTATTTGAGTTGTCAAAACTTACAGGACAACACGAGTACGTTGTAAAACTTAACTTACAAAAACTTAAAAATACTAAGCTGCAAAATCTAATTAAGTTAAAACGAAATCTTACAAACGCTGAATTTAAAATAAAATCAGGGCAATCTCTAAATCCTGAAAAGGAGGTTGAAGATGTCTTGTTTAGATAATTATCCATTTTTACTCAATTATTTTAAAACAGGAATAAGTAATCCTAAAAAAAATATTGCACATTGCATCTTATTTTGGGGAAACGATGTCAATGCTCAATACGAACTTGCAATTGAGATAGCACGTATTTTAAACTGCAAACAAGATGCAAAACCTGACTGCCAATGCATTAACTGCAATTGGATAAGAAATAACAATCATCCGGCTGTTTTAACGTACTCTAAGACAGATAACAAACCTGAAAACGACGACTCAAAAACAATGTTTTCGATTACTCAGGCAAGAATGATAAAAAATGACTTAGCAACTACATCAGACTACCATCGAGTTTTAATATTTTGTGATAAAGATGCAGATGGAAACCCGAAAGGAATAAATTCAACAAATTTTTCGACAGAAGCAGCAAATGCACTGTTAAAAACTTTTGAAGAACCACCATCTAATACCACATTCTTCTTTTTGACAAATGACGTATCAGATGTAATATCAACAATAGTTTCTCGTTCACAATGTTTTTTTGTACCATCAAAAAAACAAGAACCCCAAAATTATGAACTTGTCAAAAACCTAATGGATAAATACCTATTATTAACCCGAAAGGATATTTTAGCTTTCAACGATCAAATTACAAACATTTTAACCGAAAACAATCCGGAAGAAATATTCAGACAAATGCAAAATTATCTTGTTAATATCTTAAAATCCAATTTAATTAATAAAAAATTGATAATTAAAGTAATGGATAACATTAATTCAATAGAACAAGCAAAACGAGAATTAAAATTAAACATGAACATTCAAACAATTACAGAAAATTTAGCATATTCACTTTTAGCAAAGATAACAAAAGCTTAATTGTAAGATATCAAACCTTAACAAATTGTCAGAAAAACTAATCTGTCTTATAATTTTATGTATTATGAAAAAATTCAGTTTTCTAAATCAATTTCCCGATGGTGTTATAGTAACAACGAAAGCGGGAGAAGTAATATTTCAAAACAACGCCTTCAAGAGAACATTTAAAAATTTTTCGGGGCTAAAGCGATTTTCACATAATTTAAACTTCGATATATGTCCTTTAAACAGTGAAAATATTGAAGTTTATTCCCCAATTTACCATGCCCTTAATTCAAAAGAGGATTTTTTCTCACTGGTTACTTATGAATTATATCCAAACAGTACGTTATATTTTTGTCTAACAGCAATTAAAAAGAAGAAATACACAATAATATTTTTAACAGATGTAACCGCAGAGAATTCAGTTGAATATTACAAATCACGCTATGAAGATTTACAAAAACAAAACAAGCATTTGGAAGAAGAGAACTCAACATTACAGAAGACGAGGCAAAAGGCACAATCACAAGCCATACGAATAGCCTTGATAAATAAGATATCTAACATAATAAGAGAATCAATGGATATATCAAAGATTTTAAACTCAGCACTTCAGGAATTAGTAATTATGTTAGGCGCTTATGAAGCGTACTATGCAATTAATAATGATGGTAATTTTACCATATCAGAAGTATACGGGAACAAGAGTAAAATCGGACAAATAATAAAATATGATGAAACGACCAACGCCGAAATAAATAACAGAACAATTGCCACATTAAGATGTCTGATTGAATACGTTGGAGCGGAACCATTCAAACAACCAACAATGCGAGTAATTGTTCCAATATTTCACATGCAAAAATTAATAGGTATATTGGTAATATTAAGTCGACAAAAACGTGAACTAAATGAAGAATTAGACATTTTAGAAGCTATATCAGATCAACTGGGCAACGCGATAATAAGAGCTGAACTTTATCAGAACAACGTTAAAACGGTTCAGGAACTAAAGGCAGCACTCAAAGAATTAAAAGAGACCCAACTGCAATTAATAAATTCAGAAAAAATGGCTTCATTAGGCCAGCTAATAGCTGGAGTAGCACACGAGATAAACACACCTATAGCATCCATAAAATCAAATAACAACATAATTAACAAACTTATACTAAGAATAAAAGATAATGAAATAGTAGAAATATTGAAAGAAATAAATGGAATTGACTATGAAGCTATCCAAAGGATCAGCAACATAGTAAGCTCATTAAAAAGATTTGTAAGACTTGATGAAGCCGAACTTCAGGAAGCCGATATAAATAAAGAACTCGACTTAACATTAGAATTAATCAGACACGAGACAAAAAACAGAATAATTATAAAGAAACATTATGGCAAATTACCGACAATAAAGTGCTATCCAAACATGCTCAATCAAGTTTTCACCAACATATTAATAAATGCTTGTCAAGCAATAGAAGGTGAAGGTCAAATCGACATAACAACCGAATACAAATCAAAAAATCTAACTGTAAGGATAAAGGATAATGGTACAGGAATACCTGAAAATGCACTTGAGAAGATATTTACAGCAGGATACACAACAAAAAAAGCAGGGATAGGAACGGGTCTTGGATTAGCCATTTCGAAGAAAATAATAGAGAAGCATAAGGGTGAAATATTTGTAAACAGTGAGTATGGCAAGGGGAGCGAATTTATTATTACTATCCAAGGATAGTAATAATATATTAAGTTTTGTAACACGGCATTTAGTAATATAAGCTATTCAGGCCTATTTTTAGAAAAACAATCGAAATAATTCATAAAATAATACAAATAACCCAAGAATTAATTAAAAAAATATGTTATATTAGAAATATAAAGTGTGAGTGTTACCCTTATTTCTGCTCAACGAACAAATAAAAGAAACTATAAAAAGGAATTGTTAAAAAAGGTTAATCAAAAGTTATAAAAAAGGCAATTAAATTCAGCACAAATTTTTTATAATAGAGTAAGGTGTGAATTTAATATTGTAGTGTCGGAGGAAAGTGATGACAATTAGTGTAAACAGCAAGAAAAAACAAGTAAAGAAGACATTTGACGAATTATTAACGGATTTAAGAACAAGCAACTCAGAGAAAGTAAGGTATAACGCAGCGCGAATGCTGGGAGAGATGGGTGATTCAAAGGCAGTAGAGCCATTAATAGATGTATTAAAACACGATAAAAACGGTTCAGTAAGACTATACGCAGCCCGAGCACTCGGCGAGTTAGGTGATACCAAAGCGACAACACACTTAATAGAATCATTACGAGAAGACAGGAATGTAGACGTTCGAGTTAGGGCAGCAAGGGCACTCGGCCGTTTAGGAGGCGAAATTGTTGTAGAACCTCTTGTAGAAGCATTAAATGATGAAAACCCTCAAGTATGTATAACAGCTACAGATGCACTAATTGAGATTGGCGACGTAGCTACAGATGCATTAATCGAATCACTGGATCACGAAAAAGTAAATGTAAGATGCGATGCAACTCGAGCTTTAGGTGAAATAGGTAACAAAAAAGCAGTAGACAAAGTTATCAACATGTTATACGACGAATGGGTCAACGTGAGAATATACGCTGTAACATCATTAGGCAAACTTAATGACACAAAAGCAGTACCGGCGCTAATAGATGTTATGAAAAATCGCAGCGAAAACGAACTTGTACGTGCAGGAGCTGCAGCAGCTTTAGGAGTTTTAAGAGACCAACGAGCTTTACTTCCATTACGCGAATTAATAATGGAAGCAGAGGAACTTGGCGAATTAGAAGATACTGCATTGAAATCATTTAAAAAGATTATGGCAGCAAATTGGCAGTCAATTCCCGGAGCAACAGCTCAGAAAAAGCCGGTTGCAACATTCTAGATTTAAAAAAAGCCCGTCTAAGGACGGGCTTTTTTGTACTAAAATCAGGTAATCAATAAACTTAAAAAAATGTCTTAATTTCACCGACTGTTTTGCCATGAAGAGTTTTAATTAATTTTTGAACAGGGATATCAGCCCAGTGCAGACTTTTCAAAAAATCCGCAACAACTATTTCACGTGCTTTTTCATTGCAGTCACATATTTTTACCACAAAACCTTCTTCTTTTTCCACGTTAACGACTACGCAAAGTCCGCCTGCACCGACTTTAGCAACAATATTTTTAGAATTTTGAATAATTTTTGTATCAGTTCTGTCTTCACCACCTATCAAATATGGTTTATTTAAAAAAGCATTGGTAATTTTCTTATAAAATGGGTTACAAAAAAGATTAATATAACCTTTTACCATATTAGCAAGCGGCATTGAATATATTGGAACACCACACCCATCAAAAGTAATAGGATAATCCTGTTTTATTTCACATAAATCATAGATTTTTTGTTTAATAAGTTTTTGTAGAGGATGGTTAATATCGTCATAATCAGAGATTTGCCAATTATTCATAACACACAGACCCAACATCATTATATGTTTTCCTGAACAGTTATTATGAAGAACATTTTCAGATTCTGCATTAATTATAATATTTATCTGTTCAGTCTTTGAAAGTGGTTTATGTAAACCACATTTTAATTTATCGGAGTCCAAACCGATTTTATTCAACAATTTTTGTGCAATTGCGGTATGCAACTTTTCACCGGCGTGAGAAGCACAGCACAAAGCAATTTCATCTTCTGACATATTAAAAAACTTATCCATGCCAAAATCAATTAACAGACTTGCCTGGAGAGGTTTAGCACAAGAACGAAGAAAAAACGGATAATTTCCGGAATCACCGATCATATTAATTACCTTGTCTTTATTGCGCAAAACAACAAAGCCAAAATGTTCTTGTTCCACAAGGCCATCTCTGATAAATTTTACAATATTTTTAGGTGAAGTCTCAAACATAATCTATCAATAGAATAATATCACAAAAAATAAAGTAACTTGAAAAATTAGTCCTACATAATCAATACTATAAAAATTATAATTTTAATTTGTTGCCAAAAATCTCGTCAAATGGTATAATTTTTGCGTAAAGAATTTACGGAGGATTTTTAAAATGGGTCAAAATACGCACTGTGTCTACTTTCTTAAATGGGGAAGACTGTAGCAAGACCCGCTCTACGCTTGACTTCGCAAGGTTTCGTTAATATAATTTAATTAGGTTGATTTATAGGTTTGGAGGTTTTATGAAATCTTTTGGCAAAGTTAAATATCGTCGTTATGCTTTTACTCT
>CALUQI010000041.1 GCA_944322875.1 Candidatus Gastranaerophilales bacterium | reverse complement strand
AAGGATATATTCCCGGTATATTTCTACGGACAGACAGTAGAACCTGCATCTGACGCTGCAAGAGCCGTATTGTTCGGTAAATAATTAATTCTGATTGATTAAAAGTTTAAAAAGACGGGTGTTTGTCCCGTCTTTTTTGTTAAATTATTGCCCTTATTAAAAATTTAATGTAATCTGATGTTATGATTAAACAGTTAAGATTAAAGAATTATATTTTAATTGACGATTTAACAGCTAATTTTGACGCAGGGTTTAATGTAATAACCGGTGAAACCGGTGCTGGTAAAAGTATATTAATTAATGCTATAGATTTGGTGTTTGCTCAAAGAATCTCCAAAGATGTTATCAAATCAGGTGCCGAAAAGGCTATCATTGAATTAGTTATTGAAAATAAGCGTCATGATTTATCTGAGTTTTATGAGGAAAATGGTATTGATGACTTAGGTGATGAAATCATAATAACAAAGGAAATTACGTCAAGTTCTGTTCGTTCCAGAATAAATGGCTCACTTGTAAGTACTGATTTATTGAAAAATTTGCGTTCAGTTTTTTTGGATATCCATTCCCAACACCAGACTTATTCATTTATGCAGCCAAAATATCATATAAAATTATTAGATTCTTACGGTAAAAATACTTATGGTGATAAATTATCAGAGTATAAAGATTTATTTTCAACTTATCAATTGCTAATTTCAAAACTTAATTCTGCCAGGAGTTCAGCAGATGTTACAGAATCCCAAATTGATTTTTTAAAGTTTCAAATTAAAGAAATTGAATCAGCACAAATTATTTCTGAAAATGAAGACTTAGAATTGGAAAACGAGTTAGAGATATTGGAAAATGCCGAGAAACTCAAAGAGTTATCGGGTTCTGCTTATTGGGCTTTAAATGGTGATGAGGGTTCTGTATCAGAAATTTTGAGCAAAATAAAGTCAAATATTGCTAAAGCTGCTTCTATAGACTTAAAACTTACGGATATTGAGCAGGCTTTTATCTCTGCAGCTGAAGCTTTGCGTGAAGTTGGAAGCGATCTTAACAGATACAGTCGCAATCTTGAAAATGATACAGAAAGGTTGAATCAGGTTCAGGAAAGACTTTTTGAACTTGATAAATTAAAACGTAAGTATGGTGGTTCTTTAGAAAATGTTCTTATAACTTACGATAAATTGTCTTCTGAACTTTCCGGTATTGAATTTTCTACAAAAAACATTGAAGATTTGGAATTACAAATCTTGAATATTAAAAAACAGCTTGAGTCTTTAGCATTCGTTATAAGTAATGCCAGAAAAGATTTTGCAAAGGTTTTATCGCGTAAGATTGAGGAAAAACTGGAATTCTTAGAACTTCCGAAATCTCGTTTTGAAATAAGTATTTCATCCAAAGAGCTTTCAATTGACGGCTGTGATAATGTTGAGTTTTTAATATCGACCAATGTATCTGAGGACTTGAAACCGCTTGCAAAGGTTGCATCCGGAGGAGAAATTTCCCGAGTTATGCTTGCTATAAAATCTATTTTTGCTGAGAATGACGATATTGATACAGTAATCTTTGATGAAATAGATACCGGAATTTCAGGAAAAGCCTCACAGAGCGTTGCGGATGAGATTGTTTCCCTTGCTAAATTCCGTCAAATAATTCTTATTACCCATCAGCCCATTATTGCCTCAAAATCGGATAAGCATTTTTATGTTAGAAAATCTCAGCATGATGAGACAAAAGTTGAAGTTTATGTGTTGACCGGTGAAAATAAAATCAAAGCTCTTGCAGAACTTGCCGGAGGTCAGATTAATGCTGAATCTATTGAGTTTGCAAGAGCGCTTGTAGGTCCCGGTATCTAGTCATCTATAAAGTCTTTAAAATGTTGGAGCTCTTTTGTTTCACGGATTTTTTTTAATGCTGATTCCTCAAGTTGACGGATTCTTTCCTTTGAGTATCCAAGTATCATTCCCACTTGTTCGAGTGTTTTAGGAGATTCTCCATTTATTCCAAATCTGAAGTTGATTATTTTTTTCTCGCGCTCATCAAGCGTGCTTAGTAAATGTTCAATACTTCCCTTTATTAAATTATTACGTGTTTGTGTTTCCGGTGAATTATAGCTTTTATCTTCTACGTAATCTCCTACATTTAAGTCTTCTGTTACCGGTGTTTCAAGGCTTATTGGTTCCTTAATTATTGATCTTTTTATAACTGCAAGCTTTTTCGTTGATAGTGCCATTTTACTCGCTATTTCTTTATCTGTTGGTTCTCTCCCAAGTTCAAAAGATAATTTGTTATAATACTTTTTGTATTGTCTTATTTTATCCGACATGTGTACGGGAATTCTGATTGTTCTCGAATTGTTTGAGATTGCACGTATTATTGTTTGTTTAATCCACCAAGTTGCATATGTTGAAAATTTAAAATTTTTTGTGTAGTCGAATCTTTCGGCTGCTTTTATTAAACCTAGTGAACCTTCTTGGACTAAATCCATAAAAAGTACACCTTGTCCGATGTATTTTTTTGCGATGCTTACTACCAGTCGTAAATTAGCTTGAATTAATTTCCTTTTTGCAATTTCAGATTTATTTTCTTTAATTAATTTCCCTAAATTTTTTTCTTCCTTCGATGACAAAAGCTTAGTTTTCCCTATGTCTTTCAAGTACATTTGCAGTATATCGTCATCATGAGAAATACAATTAAATGTTTTTGGGGTTTCATCATCATCCAAGTTTTCATTTTCAACATCTAAAATATTTTCTACAGGATACTTTAAATCTTTAAAAAGGGTATTTTCTTGACAGTTTAAAATCATTATAAAATCCTCTCTTCTTATTCCTAAAATTTTTGACGCAAGATTTGATGAAAAGTTTCAAAAAAATATTGACAAAAAATTTTGTTGTTGATAATATAGGACTTGCCGAAAATAGTATAAAGAACTATTAGGGCGTTTAGCTCAGTTGGTAGAGCGTCTCCCTTACAAGGAGAGGGTCGGGGGTTCAAGTCCCTCAACGCCCACCATTTATATAATTTTGTCCACAAGCTTTTCAGATTGTGGATTATTTTTTGTGTTTATATAACACAAAAGCCGGCATTTTGTCGGCTTTTGTCAGGGTTGTTTATAAAAGTTATTTTACTATTAGCTTTTTCTTTGTTTCATTTCCTATTTGTATTTTGGGTGCTACTATTTTTAGTATGCCGTGTTCAAGTTTGGCATCTGTTTTTTCAATATCAATTTCTTCAGGAAAATAAACTGTTCTTGAAAATTCACCATATTTGAATTCTGATTTTTTGTAAGTTCTCTCGTTTTCTTCTGTTTCTTCTTCTTTTCTGGCATTTATAGTCAAATAATTTTTATCAATGTTTATATCCAAATCTTCTTTTTTAACACCAGGTAGTTCAGCTCGAACAACATATTTTTTGCCTTTGTCACTTATTTCAACCGGCATTGAATATTTATCAAGTTCTTCCCAGTAGGCTGCTTCCGGAAAATAACTATCAAAATGTCTGTTTAATAAAGAGCTGATTTCGTCATTTACAGTTCTTATAAAATTGTCAGGTGTTTTTTTTACTAAAAACTTCATAATCATTGCTCCTTTCTGCATTTTTTATTCCTTATACTTACGTTATAACTCTTTTTTCTATTTTTTCGTTTTTTTTAATTAAAAATTAACAATTTATAACTTTGTAATATACTATAAATTATGCAGGAAGAATTAATAGTAAGAATAGAAAGTTTTTCAAATTTAGGTTATGGTATTGCTCGAGTTAACGGGCAAGTAGTTTTTGTAGAAAACTCTTGTCCTGAAGATATCGTAAAAATAAAAATAACAAAAGAAACCAAAACTTATTCTAAGGCTGTTGTATTAGAGATTATCAGTCCTTCACCTTTCCGAGTTAAACCTTTTTGTGCCATGCAAAAAATTTGTGGTTCTTGTCAAATGCAATTCATTGATTATGATTTTCAGCTGGAGTTGAAAAAGCAAATAACAAAGGATGCTATAAGAAATATCGGTGGCTTAGATATTTTGGTAAATGATGTTATAGCAAGTCCTAAGATTCGTGAATACAGACATAAAATTCAGTATCCGGTATCGCAAACTAAGGTTTCAAAAAGGCTTCTTGCAGGTTATTACAAGTCTGGAACTCATGATATTGTTAATATTAAACACTGTCCTATTCAACCCGAAATTTGTGATAAGATAATAGATTATATAAGATGTAATGCTTTTAATTTTGGTATTACAGGCTACAATGAGAAAAAAAATTCAGGTGATTTGAGGCATGTTGTCATAAGGAATTCTTCTTATAACAGTAAAAATCTTGTTGTTTTGGTTGTTAATACATCTGAAATTTCAGAAAGTTTGAAAAGCTTTGCGTTAGATATATACAACAATTTGTCTGATATTGCAGGTGTATGTATTAATTTTAATAACAAAAAAACAAATGTAATTTTTGGGGAAAGTACAATTTGTGTTGTAGGTGATGATTATATTGAAGACAGGATTGCAGGTAAAACCTTTAGAATAGGTCCGGATACATTTTTTCAAGTTAATCCTTTAAGTGCAGAAAATATATTTAATTATGTGAATGCCTATATAGCGCGAAATTTTGCAGAAGCTACAGTTTTAGATGCTTACGCAGGGATTACTGCTTTTGGTATTTGTATGTCTGACGTATGCAAAAAAGTTGTAAGTGTAGAAGAGAATAGAAAATCCTGTGCGTTGGCTAAAGATACTTTAAGGCTTAACAGTATTAAAAATATTGAGATAAACAATATGGATGCAACATTGTTTTTTAAACAAGAAACCAGAAAGTTTGATATTGTTCTCCTTGATCCGCCAAGAAAAGGTTGTACAAAAGAATCCTTGGATGAGGTTGTAAGGCTTTGTAAAAAGAAAATTATATATGTAAGCTGTAATCCTGCTACATTGGCACGTGATTTAAAATACCTTACAGAACAAAAAGGAGCTGTCGTCGAAAGTATTCAACCGTTTGATATGTTTTGCCACACGTATCATATTGAAAATGTTGCCATAATCAATATTTGTTAGTTTACTTTTTATTATATTTTGCATCGCACGCGCTTTTAATTTTTGCGATTCTGTTAAAATCATATTCAGGAGGAACATAATTTGGTGCAGGAATAAATTTTTTGTATTTTTTATTCTGTTGAGGGTTGAGTTCGCTTTGTCTAGCTAAAGTGTATTGATCCTTAGAGTATACTGTTATTGCACGTTGCAGCGGTTTATTCGTTTTTAATTCTTCAAATTCTTCTTCAATTTTTGCATATTTTGAAGCAAGACTTTTGTTACTTTTTAATTTATATAAAAGATCTTCTATTTCTTTTACTTTTTCAACATTTTGTCCAAGAATTTGAATCTCACCTTTAAATCCGTCAGTAAGATAAGTTGATAGGTGTAGTGCTGTGTAACCTGAAGGAATGCTGGTTTCGGTTCTTTTTACACCATTTGATCTCATTTTATCACTTATTTTTTCAAGGCTGTCAAGTTGTTTTTGTGTAAAGTATGAATATTGTTTTTTTGTTCTATAATTTTCAATTTCAAATATTTTTATATCATTGTTTTTAACACCTTCAATCAATTTTTTCATTATAAGGTCAGTTTTGGAAGAATCCTTTATAACTAATCTTGCACCTATTATATCTCCCATTTCATCTTTAAGTTCGTTTTTGGTTTTAATCCCGAGAGATGCAGTTTTTTCACAAATTGATTCAGGTGTTTTAATTCTCACGGATAGCCCTTTTGACTCGGATAAAAGAGGCCTGTCAGGGAAATTTTCACTTGATATAAGAGCTCCAAAATATTTTTGAAGTTTATTTTTGAAGTTTATCATAACCGGTTTAGCTTCAGAATATATTGTTTGTGCAAGTTGATGGCTTACGGCATCTGCACGATTTTTCATAAGTTTCTCTCCGCCTGTAAAAGATACTGAATCAAATTGCATCGGAGCGGTTTTAGTAGTGGTATTATTTAATTGTGTTCTGTATTTTGTATACGAGTTGTAAATGTTATTAATTGCTGAAATCATATTTTCTCCTTTTCAAATATTATAAAACAGACAAAAATATTATTTGCTATTAAAAAGGTAATACTTAATTTTTTTACAAATTTTGATATGAAACTTTGTCAACAAAATATGTTTGTATTATGATGTAAGTCGTAGGTAATAATTATTAAGTATAGCAAATAAGGAGGATATTTAATTATGCCGGGAAAAACTATAACAGTTGACGGTAACTATGCAGCAGCGCATATAGCATATGCCTTAAGCGAAGTATCGGCAATTTATCCTATCACTCCGTCATCAACAATGGGCGAGTGGATAGATGAGTGGGCGTCCCAACACAAACAAAACATATGGGGCAAAGAAGTTAAAGTTGCAGAGATGCAATCAGAAGCAGGTGCCGCAGGTGCTGTTCATGGTGCATTAGCAGCTGGTTCATTGACTTCGACTTATACAGCATCTCAAGGTTTACTTTTGATGATACCTGTTATGCACAAAATAGCTGGTGAAATGTTACCTTCAGTTATTCACGTAGCAGCTCGTGCTATTGCTGCTCAGTCGTTGTCAATTTTTGGCGATCATTCTGACGTTATGGGATGCCGTAATACAGGTTATGCAATGCTTGCGGCAAACTCTGTTCAAGAAGAAATGGATTTGGCTTTAGTTGCACATCTTGCAACTTATAAGGCTAAAGTTCCATTTTTACAATTCTTTGACGGGTTCAGGACATCCCACGAAGTTCACAAGATTGAAGAAATATCCTATGAAGATATTGCTAAATTAGTTGAACCTAAATATATTGAGGAATTTAAAAATAGAGCTATGCGTCCTGAAGCTCCTATTTGTAAAGTAGGTGCTCAAAATACTGAT
Organism: Candidatus Gastranaerophilales bacterium; assembly: GCA_944322875.1. Lineage (GTDB taxonomy): Bacteria > Cyanobacteriota > Vampirovibrionia > Gastranaerophilales > Gastranaerophilaceae > SIG32. The sequence goes on along the minus strand of CALUQI010000041.1, from coordinate 7,766 downwards.
GTATATTTCCAAGGTCGTGAAACTGTTAACAAATATTATGATATGGTTCCTGATATTGTTCAAGAATATATGGATAAAGTTGCAAAAGTTACAGGCAGACAGTATCATCCGTTTGATTATGTTGGTGCTCCTGATGCAACTGATGTTATTGTAGCTATGGGTTCAGGTTGTGAAACAATAGAAGAAACCATTGAATATTTGAATGCTAAACGCGGTACGAAGTATGGTTTGGTAAAAGTAAGACTATACAGACCATTTGATGTAAAACGCTTTAACGAAGCACTTCCTAAATCCGTAAAACGCGTAACTGTCTTAGATAGAACAAAAGAACCAGGTTCAATTGGCGAACCTCTGTATTTAGATGTTGTTGCAGCTATAGAAAATAAAGATATAAGAGTGATAGGCGGTCGTTACGGCTTGTCATCAAAAGAATTCACTCCTTCTATGGTTTTAGCTGTTTATAAACACGCTGCAGATAACGGATTCCACGGATTTACCGTCGGTATAGAAGACGATGTTACTAATATGTCATTAAAAATTAATGAACATATAGTTACAGAACCTGAAGGAACAACCAATTGTATGTTCTGGGGTTTGGGTTCAGATGGTACTGTAGGTGCTAATAAAAACTCAATCAAAATTATTGGTCAGTACACAAACAAAGATGCTCAGGCATACTTTGCGTATGATTCCAAAAAATCTTTTGGTGTTACCGTTTCTCATTTAAGATTCGGTGATAAACCTATTAAATCTACATACTTAATTACAGCACCTGACTTTGTGTCATGCTCCGCTCATGCTTATGTCGGCAGATATGATTTATTGAAAGGTATCAAAGAAGGCGGAACATTCTTATTGAACAGTCCTTACACAAGAGATGAGGCATTTGCTCACCTAACACGTGATATGCAAAAAACAATTATCGATAAGAAAATTAAGTTCTATAACGTTGATGCAGAAAAACTAATAGAACAGCAACCTGGTTTGAGAGGCAAAGGTGCAAATACCGTTATGATGGTTGCCTATTTTAAAGTTTCAGGAATAATTCCGTTTGAACAAGCACTTGAAGGTATGCGAGAAATGACTAAGAAAACTTTCAAGAAAAAAGGTGATGACGTTGTTAATATGAACTTAGCACTTATAGATGCAGCTGTAGACGCTTGTCAGGAAGTGGTTATACCTCAAACTTTAGACGGTGTTGGATGTATTGATGATATTAAATTAATACCTGATAACGCATCTGATTTTGCTAAAAAAATAATTGAACCATCAATGAGACAAAAAGGTGACGATATTCCTGTATCTGCTATGTCAAATGATGGTGTCATTCCGACCGGTACAGCATGTTTGGAAAAGCGTGGAATTGCTCCTCGTGTTCCTCATTGGAATCCTGAAAATTGTATTCAGTGTGGAATATGTGCATCTGCCTGCCCTCATGCTGCAATCAGGACAAAATTGATTGAAAAAGACAATCTTAAAAATGCGCCGGAATCATTTAATACAATACCGGCTAAACCAGCTTTGGCAGATGAAGAATTCAAAGTTCAGGTCTATTGCAAGGATTGTACCGGTTGCGGAGTTTGTGTTGACCAGTGTCCTGCAAATAAAAATCCGGAAAAACCAGCGCTTACTTGGTCGACAATCGAAAAAGAAGAATTGGCTTGTGAAGTTGTAAACGAAAAATTCTTTGATGATTTGCCGGATAATGTAATGGGTAGAAACACTACTAAAACAATTAAGGGAGCAATGCTCAGAAAACCGTTATTTGAATTCTCAGGAGCTTGTGCCGGTTGCGGAGAAACTCCTTATGTTAAACTGGTTTCTCAGTTGTTTGGTGAAAATATGATTGTAGCAAATGCTACAGGATGTTCTTCCATATATTCAGGTACTTTCCCGACTATTCCATATACCACAAATAAAGAAGGCAGAGGTCCTGCTTGGGCTAACTCTTTGTTTGAAGATAACGCTGAGTTTGGCTTCGGTATGAGGTTAGCTGTAGATCAAAATCGTGATACTTTGAAGACATATGTCGAAAAAGTTCTGGCCAATGAAAAAACTCCTGCTGATTTGAAATCAGTATTGCAAGAAGCAATATCTCATTTTGAAAATTCAAAAACAGAAGAAGCTCTTGCTGCCCAAAATAAGGCAAAAGAAGTTTTGGCTAAGTACAAAGACGTTGATTGTCCGGATTTAGCCAAAGTAAGAGAACTTCAAGATTACTTCACAGATAAATCTGTTTGGATAATCGGTGGTGACGGTTGGGCTAACGATATCGGATATGGTGGTATAGACCATGTTCTTGCTCAAAATCAGGATGTTAATATCTTGGTACTTGATACGGAAGTCTATTCAAATACAGGTGGTCAAGCATCTAAGTCAACTCCTACCGGTGCTGTTGCTAAATTTGCTACCGGTGGTAAGAAAACATATAAGAAAAATATGGGTCTAATGAGTATGTCTTATGGATATGTTTATGTCGCATCTGTTGCTTTGGGTGCTGATAGAGCTCAAACTCTTAAAGCATTCCAAGAAGCTGAAGCGTATAAAGGACCGTCCATTATATTTGCATATGCCCCTTGTATCGCTCACGGTATAGACATGTCCAAAACTCAAACAGAACAAAAACGTGCTGTTGAGGCCGGTTACTTCCCACTATATAGGTATAATCCTGAAAATGAAGTACCGTTTACTTGGGATGCTAAAGATCCTAAGGGCAGTTATCAGGAATTCATCAGATCCGAAGGTCGTTATAAATCATTATTGAAAACGAATCCGGAGGCTGCTGAACAGCTTTATAATCAAGCTGAAGAAGATGCGGCTAAACGTATGGCTGTTTATAAGGCTGTCGGTGAATTGATGAGATAACAATTCGTAAAAAGTCCCCCTTCTTGAAAGGGGGACTTTTTTTACATATAAAAAAGCGCTTCATATGAAGCGCTTTTTTAATATTTTTATATATCCTATTAAGCTACATCGTCACTTTTCTTTGCATTAGTGAGCATAAAATCATTCTCTAATGAAAGTTCTAAATTTCTTCTTCTTGCTAAGTCAAGTTGTTTAGCTTTTAAACTGTTGTAATTGTTGTTAAGTTCTCTATTTACAACAGAACTGTGATTTGACGAATGCCCAAAAGAAGCTAATATGATAGCCAATGGCGACCAAGATGCAGCAGTTTTTGCTGCGGATTTTAGCGCAGAAGGAATTTTTGCTATTGCGCTTTCATATATGTTAAGTGCAGAAGCAACTTTTTTATTTGTTTTTAATGCAACCGCGTAACCTGCTGCTTTTTTCGCAAATTTTTGGTATAAGTTAGTTTTTGCAATTTTATCAAAACCTGCAAATCCTTTTCTTAATACAAATGCTCCGGCTCCAAAAGCTAACGCAAACGAAGTTATAAATGTAAGAAATGGGTGCTTGTCAGTTAATTCTCGGAATCCGTTAACTCGTTTTCTCATTTCTTTTTCTATACCCATAACAGCATTAGTTCCTGCCAGAAATAATCCCCAACCAGCTGCACCCTTTGCAAAGGCGCCAAGACGACCTCCTTTAGCTGTACCCGCTGCTAAGGCCAATCCTCCAGCAAGCGGAAGGGCATAATCAAAGGCCCTATCTATCTTTTTGTGCTTCCCAGTATCTATACTGGAATTAGTTTTTAGATAGGCTAGCTGTCGTATTGTTCCATCATCAAGGTTAATGAACGCATCTACATTATCACGTCGACCTTTAAAATTCTGAAAAGAACCGCTGTTCTGTGAGTTAATTGCACTTACTTGCATTTTACACACACCTTTCACATTTATTATACATCTTTAAAAACAAAAAGTAAATTATTTTGTTAATTAATTAATTCTTCTTAATAAATATTTACATTTTTTTTTATTTTTAATATTATTTAGTAATGAAAAGTTTTTTTATTCACAGTATGGGCTGTAAATCCAACCATTTTGAAGGATATGTTATTGAGGAAAATTTGATTTCTCATGGTATGGTGAAAGTTTTAAATATTCAAGATGCTGATTTTTATATTTTAAATTCCTGCTCTGTAACTCAAAAAAGTGATAATGAAGCTTTTTATCTGTTGAGAAATGCTAAGCATAAAAATCCTAAAATTATAACACTTTTGACGGGATGTGTCGCTCAAATTGAAAAAGAAAAGCTTTTAGAAAAGGATTTTATTGATTTTATTGTTGGTAATAATGAAAAATTAAATATGTATAATTTTATCTGTTCAAATGTAAAATTGAATGTTGCTGATATTTTTTCCTTAGATAAATTTACGCATATACCTTTATTGGATACAACAAAAACACGTGCAAGTTTGAAAATTCAAGATGGCTGTGATAACAGGTGCTCTTATTGTATAATTCCATTTGCAAGAGGAAAGAGCCGCAGTGCGCAACTTCCGTTTATCTTGGATCAGATTAATAATTTTTCTGCAAAAGGATTTAAGGAAGTTGTATTTACCGGTATTCATATAGGTCTTTGGGGTAAAGATTTGGGTTTGTCTCTTATTGATTTGTTACAAGAAGTTGAGGATAAAACAGATATACATCGCTATAGGTTAGGGTCTTTAAATCCATTAGAAATTACGGATGAATTGTTAACTTTTTTGTCTGATTCGGAAAAGTTTTGTCCACATTTTCATTTGTCTTTGCAGTCAGCATGTAATAAAACGTTAAAATCCATGAATCGTTTTTATAGTGTGGAATTTTTTATGGAACAGATTGATAAAATTAATTCAATGTTTGATTTGCCATTTTTGGGGAGTGATATAATAACCGGATTTGCGGGTGAAACTGAAGACGATTTTGAAATAACCAGAAGTAATTTGGAAGCATCCGGTCTTTCCCAAATTCATACATTCCCATATTCCATAAGACCTGGAACTGTTGGTGCTAATTTACCGGAGCAGGTTGATATAACAGAGAAAAATAGACGTGCTTTGATAATAAAAAGTATATCATCAAAAAAATACGCCAATTTTATTCAAAAAAATATTGGCAAAACCCATGAAGTTTTGATAGAAAAACACCCTGATAAAAAGGATGGTTTTCTTAAAGGCATAACTAAAAATTATATTACGGTTCATATTGATGGGGTTACAGATATTAGTTATGTTAATACTTTACAAGATGTGAAATTGTTAAGTGAAGAAAATGGAAAAATTTACGGAAGCATTAAATAAAAAAAGCTCCCATTTGGGAGCTTTTCTTTATCTTCTGGAACTTAATTTAGCTAATAGCCTTAGAATCTCTAAATATAACCATACAAGTGTAACCATTAAACCAAATGCGCCATACCATTCATATTTTTTTTCAAGCATGCCCTCAGAACCCTTTTCAATAAAATCAAAATCTATAATTAGGTTTAAAGCAGCTATAGCTACCACTATTAAGCTAAAGCCTATGCCAATAGTACTTCCTGTGAATATTTGAGGTATTCCTCTGCCAAATAGTTGAGCAACGATTTGTATGGCGTAAATAATTCCAATGGCAAGTGTAGTTGTGAAAATTACAGAGCGGAGCTTGTCTGTACATTTTATAATTCCACTTTTGTATAGAACTAACATAGAAGCAAGAGCTGCGAATGTTCCAATAACAGCTTGCATAACGATGTCAGAATAAGCTGCTGCATATACTGCAGAGATTCCACCTATAAAAAATCCTTCAGCTATTGCATAAAGTGGTGTCAAAATATGAAGAGCTTTTCTTGTAAAAATTATAAAAAGTGCAAGTATTAGCCCAGAAAAGGCACCAATAAAAGTCAGTGATTGAGCTTTATCCGTGAACCCGTTAAAAGTTAGACTCCATGTATAGCATGCCGCACAAACTAAACAAAATAGTAATAAAAGTGTTTTGTTAATGGAACCGTTAATGGTCATCGGTTCTCCTTCAAGAATTCTTGTTTGTTCAACTAGATTTTCATTAAATACTGGATTAGACATAATTACCCTCTCATTCTGTTTACATGTATAATTTTATCATATATTTTTGAAGTTGCCAATAAAAAAGTACTTTACAATAAAAATTTTTGTCATATAATGAAACTATAATCCTCAGTAGCTCAATGGCGGAGCAACCGGCTGTTAACCGGTAGGCTGTTGGTTCGAGTCCAACCTGGGGAGCCATAAAGGAGATGTGTCAAGTGACATCTCCTTTATTTTATGTTTGAGTTACGCATGATTTCAGTACAGTTACAGCTTTATTAATTAAATCATTTAGTTTTTCTGATTTTCTTATGTAAAGAAACAGGACAATACAGAAAAAGGGAACTTGCCTCAAAGTGCCTCTGTGCAAAGGAAGTTTAGAATAATTTAGGGTTACAGAAAAGTCCGGTATGTCCGATTTTAGGGTCTATTATACTCATAAGTATATAAAAAGTTGGTAATAATATGCCATAAAGTCTTATTTCTGTAGGGTAATACCCGATAACAAACATAGGACTTTTGCCGTCAAAAAGTAACATGAGTTCCGTAAAAAATATTTTTCTGCCACAAAACGGAACCATAACGGAACTTTTTTGCGGAACCAAACGGAACCTACAAATTTCGATAAGCCTCACATAATTCGTCAACAGATTTATAACGGTTAGATTTATCTCCAAGCCCTTTACTAACAAAATTATTTAATTTTCTATCTGTTATTTTAGATGTATTGGTTCTGCCAGTCGTAATAAAATATATAAGCATTGTAAGAGCATATATTTCGTGTGATATTGAATAATTGTTAAAACCTTCAAGTTTCAAATTAGGATCATTAAAATAGCCTTTAAACTCGGTATTGACGGTTGTTAACTTATTCTCTGGATTTTTTGCCAGACCAAAATCTGCAATCTTTACAACTAATACATCATCATATACTTTAATTAAAACATTGCTTGGTGATAAATCTCTATGTAAATAGCCTTTTTCATGTAGATATTTACAGGCTTTCAATAATTGTAATATTATTGATTTTCGAACACCGGAAGATATTTTATCGTTATTGAGTTTTAAAAATTTATCCAAGGTATAATCCATATATTCCATAATGTACGAATTATTATCTTTATATGAATAAACTTCAACAATATAAGGAGATTTTAGCCCTTTCATTATTTCAAATTCTTGTTTAAATCGTTTTAATTCTTTTTCAGATAAATCTTTTTTTGCCCTTTTAATAACAAAATCTCTATCATAAAAATTATCATGATATTTGTATGTTAACGCATATGAACCTTCACCTATTTGGATAAGATTACTAACACTTTTATTATTTGGATGTTCTATGCTTACTGTATTAGTTTTAATAAAAATAGGTACAGCATAATACAACTCAATTTTTTCCATATATTCAGGAATTGTACTTCCTCCACTTGAACTCAGAAATTCGTTGCATTTATTAATAATGCTTTGATTATATTCTTCGATTTGAAAAGAATATTCAGAATTTTTCAATCGGCGTTGCAATGTTTCAATTTTATCAATTGTATCAATCAGTTCTCGACTAGGATCTGCCCAAAAATGAGCTGTATAATCTTTAGTTGGTAATCTTCCATTCATACATTTGAATAAATTTATTAAATAAGAATGTAATGTTGATAAAATTAATATTATATCCTTTCTTTCAAAAGGAGTATAGAATTCTGCAAATTCATCAGTTAATTGCATATCCTTTTTTAATTCAGCTAAATAATTTTCATACATTTATTCTTTACCCTATCTTCTCTCAACATGCTCTTTAATAACTTTATAAACATATCTGGAGGTTGTATCACACGCTAAAGCT
>CALUQI010000040.1 GCA_944322875.1 Candidatus Gastranaerophilales bacterium | reverse complement strand
TGTCCTTCCGTAACTGATTCGGAAGTGAATAAAAAATTTTTTGGTGTCATTTCATTTCTCCTTAATTCTTTTACCGCCGGTAAGTCTTTTAATTCCAACCCGGCCACTCCATTTAGAAATATTATAAATCACGGAAAAAATAAAAGCAATATGGGAAAACTATACAACATAAGAAACACTTATTAAAAGTTCATCGTCAAGAACCTTCACGACCGCCCAACGCAAAGGTTCTATGCCGATTTTTTTTAATTCGTTTTCTATTTGGGCATTATCATCTGTTTTTTTTATTTTGACAATGTCAGAGGTAATCATTATTGTTTAGGCCCCTTTATACTTTTTAAGATAGCAAGAATATTTTCTTTTTCAACAGGAGTGTAACTGTTTTTCTTTTGAGCATAGTGACCGAAATACAATCCGTCCGGTTGTTGGAAAATTCGGCAAAACTCAAATTCATTGCGGCCTTTAATTGACCAAATAAAATATATTTCGCTATCAGATTGGCTTAATACTTCTAATTCTAAACTTGAGTTGATACTTTCGGCCGTTTTCTTTAAAGCGTTTATGAAATCATTATAGTAATTTTTGATATCTAAATTATACACATCGGTACTGAAAAAATTAACCGTAACTAATTGAGTCCACTTGTAGTTAATTACATCTTCATTTTTCAAACCGTACTCAGCAAGCCAATTGTGATTAGTACCTTTTGCATAAGCAAGTTCCCATTTATTCATATCAAGGTTTATGCTTATATTAGGTTTAAAATTTGCTTGAGTATTATCAAATGCTTTTTGTTCTTCAATAACTTCGTTAATAAGATTTTCATAGAATTTTCTGCCGTCATCAGGCATAGAAGAGAGGCTCAAGGCTTTTTTGTAATATCCGATAGCTTCAGGATATCTGCGCTGGGCTCTGCGCAAATCGGCTAAAAAAGTGTATGCAGTAAATTCGTTCGGGAATTTTTCTATAGCTTTGATAAACACTTTTTCTGCTTGTTCGGCTTGGCCCGTACTTGCGTAACTTATACCGAGAAGACAATACACATGATAATCATCATAGTTTTGGTCTAATAAATTTTCAAAGATTTTAACTGCCGTTTTGTAATCTTTTTGAGAAAATGCTGTATATCCCGCATTATATTCAGTTGCAAAATCCGACGCATAAGAAATGCAGTTGACAAAAAGACATAATTGTAAAATAACAATGAATTTGAAAAACTTTTTCATAACAACTCCTTATTAAAACTACAAAAAAGCCGATAAAGGGACTTGAACCCTTGACCTACGCATTACGAATGCGTTGCTCTACCAACTGAGCTATATCGGCAATTTTATCAATGTACTATTCAACAGTAACCGATTTTGCGAGGTTTCTGGGCTGATCGACATCTTTTCCAAGAAATTCTGCTATATAGTAGGCGATTAGTTGTAAAGGTACAACAGCAATAATCGGTGATAAAAATTCCTGTACATCCGGAACTCTTATAATACTTTCAAATAAATCATCAAGTTTTGGATCAACAGAATTCGTCAAAACAATCATTCTTGCATTTCGAGCTTTTGCTTCCTCACTATTTGAAAGAAGTTTTTCATAAACGGTACCTTTCATCAAAATAGATAAGACAGGCATTGTGTCATCCAGCATTGCAATTGGCCCGTGTTTAAGCTCACCAGCAGCATAGCCGGTAGCATTTATGTAACTGATTTCTTTCAGTTTTAGCGCTCCTTCAAGTGCGGTAGGAAGATTTATACCCCTTGCAATATAAATAAAGTCTTTTGTTCCGGAGTATCTTCTGGCACATTTTTGGATTTCATCCGTGTTTGAAAGAATCTGTTCAATTTTTTGCGGCACAAGTATGAGCTCATTTTTAATAGATTGAATAACTGAATCATCCAGACTTTCTTTAATTTCCGCCATATACAAGGACAGAAGATAAAATGCCATTAATTGAGCTATGTAAGATTTTGTTGCAGCAACTGAGACTTCGATACCCGCATTAACTGAAATAAGGCTATTAGCTTCTCTTGCCATTGAAGAGTCAGGTCTGTTGGTTATGATAAGTATATGAGAGCCTCTCTCTTTTGCTTGTTTTATTGCTGTTAAAGTATCAGCTGTTTCTCCGGATTGAGATACTCCTATTACAAGCGTGTTTGCATCGGTTGTAGTTCTTCTGTATATATATTCACTGGAAGCTTCTACATCTACAGGGATTCCGCAAAATGTTTCTATTAGATATTTCCCGACCATCGCAGCATGTAAAGAAGTTCCGCAAGCTATTATTTCAATTCGGTTAAGCTTTTTTAGATGTTCTTTTGTTAGTTTAACTTCATTTAGTATAACCGGCTCAGTGGCAGTATGAAGTTTACCGACCAGATTGTTTCTTATAACATCCGGTTGTTCGTGGATTTCTTTTAACATAAAGTGTTTGTAGCCCATTTTGCTTAATGCAACAGGTTCCCACGGTAGTAGTTCAATTTTTTGCGGAAGTTCACTACCATCCTTGTCTAAAAGTTTAATCGAGTTTGGTGTAACTGTTACAATCTGATTGTCGGAGAGGTACATTGCTTTTTTGGTATATTTTATAATCGCTGGAACATCTGATGCGATTAAAAATTCATTTTCTCCGAATCCAACAAGAAGAGGTGCATTACGTTTTGTGGCAACTATTGTGTTTTTATAATCGTTATGCATAACACACAATGCGTATGCTCCTTCAATCTCTTTTGTGGCAAGTCTTACTGCTTCTGTCAGATCTTTTACTTCGTTATATTTTTTTGCTATGAAATGCGCAACTACTTCGGTATCGGTTTGTGATCTAAATATGCAGCCTTCTTTTTCAAGCATGGACTTCAATTCTTTGTAATTTTCGATAATACCGTTGTGCACTAAAACTAAATTACCGTGATTGCATGTATGCGGATGTGCGTTAAGAACGGTAGGTGCTCCGTGAGTTGCCCAGCGTATATGACCTATACCCATTGTGGATTTTTCGAATTCACCAATGTGTTTTTTCATTTCTTCTCTAAGGTTATTGAGTTTACCTATAGCTTTGTATACTCTTATATCGTTATCACGTTTTATCGCAATACCTGATGAATCATATCCTCTGTATTCAAGTTGTTCTAAACCGTCTAACAATACATCTACAACTGGTCTAAAACCGACATATCCTACTATTCCGCACATAAACTTAAATCTCCACAATTTATGAACAATATATTACCATCAAAATATTTAAAAAGAAATATCCTTATAAAAGTTTTACATTACTTCTTTAATAGTAACATAATACAAAAACCGTTTTTAAAAACGGTTTTTGTACAGAAACTTATATTAACTTTATATTAACTGAAGGCATTGAAAGATTTTTCAACATTCTTGTCTATAACATTTTTGACTGAGTCATATTCGTTTTGTAGTGCCGAATGTTCTGTGTCAAGTTTTTTTAACTCTAAATCAAAGTTTTGATCTTTCTTTTCAAGTGCTGCAAGATCTTGATTATATTTAGTTTCCACACGTGCAATTTCACGCTCATCTTCAACTTCTTGAATAGCGTCATCTTCGCTTATTGATGTTGAAACGAATGATTTTTCGGTAGTTGAGTAATATTGTAGTAAAAGTTTACCGTCTCTTAATTGTTGCTCAAACCAATTATTGTCTTTAATTGTATCCTTTTCATTTGCTTCGGTATAGTATCCAGCAGTAGACATTTTGTTAAAAATGTTTTTGTAGTATGAAATGTATCCTGCTTCCAATTCGTTGTTATTACTCAGTGTTTTACCGTTATATCGATTTGAATTACCACCATTTATATGGTTATATAATTCAGTTGTTATAGCAACTGCATAGTCGTATAGTTCTCTTTGTTCTTGTGTAGTGCCTTCATAATTTAAAGGTAATACCCCATCAAGATTGCCATCACCATCGCTATCAATTTGGTATGTTGCATAACCGCCGTACAAATCAAAATTACCTGAATTATCGGAGTATCCGTATACAATATCGGCATTTCCATTTTCATGTTCATCGTCTTCAAATATTATTCCAACCGATCTTAAATATTTATCCCAAGCTTCATGAACTGCTTGATTTGCTAAAGAGTAGTTCTCGTCACCGTTAGCCTCATCATTTTCAATATAATTGTCAATATCAGATTGAGTATAGCCGAGTTCTGCAAGAAAAATATTAAAGTCGCCGTTACCTTTCTCAAAAGCATTGGCTAATTCTTGTGAAACTAAAACTTTTCCTTTGTTGTTTGTTATTATATATTGTTTCCCGCAAGCTACAGTATCAAAACCTGTCATTAGTCCATAAGAAATGTCTGTGTAATTTGCATCTGTTCCGTTGAATCCTGTTAATACGGTTAATTTTGTCGCTTCAAGTGCTGCAAGATAGGCTGCGTTTAATTGCTCTGTTTCATCCGCAAGGCGTTGTTTGGAATACGAAACTGCTTGACCGCTTTGTTCGTTATCGCTTAGTCTTGCGGTAATGCTGAGTAAACGTGCCTGTCCTGCTGCCATTCCCATAAACTTGATGTTCCTTTCAAAATTATAATCTGTAGTAATGTGTACGGATGTTTTGTTTATAAACTTTAATACAAGTTTGGTTTTATTAACAAAATGTTACATAAACAATGTGTTGACTTTAATTTTTCTTAACTCAAGTTTCCCCTTTTTTATTTTTATAATATAATGTATATTGAGGAAATTTCTTTGAAACATTCAAAACTTACAGCCTTAATATTTATAGCACTTATTCTGGGGGTATTTGTCGGCTATTTTGCTCCCGATTTTGCGGTAAAAATGAGACCTTTCGCTGTAATTTTTTTGCGAATGGTTAAAATGATAATAGCCCCCTTGCTTTTTGCAACACTTGTAACAGGTATATCTGGTCACGGTGACATTAAGAGTCTTGGCAAAATAGGAATAAAAACTATTATATATTTTGAAGTAGTTACGACTCTTGCTTTGATTATTGGTCTTACGATGTCTAATATTTTTAAACCTGGAATGGGGTTTGTATCAGAAACAATTATTAAAAATCCTGCATTGCTTAAAGAAGCAGGTTTAATGGCAGCTACAAATGCTCACACGTCTATTTCAGAAATGGTTATGAATATTTTCCCGACAAGTATTGTAGAAGCTATGGCTGAAGGTAATCTTTTGCAAATTGTGGTTTTTTCAATATTTTTTGCTGTAGCAATTTGTTCCGTTGGAAAAGTTGCCGAACCTGTTACAAAATTATTGAATTCCGTATCTCAAATAATGTTCAAGTTTACTGAATATGTTATGTACTTTGCACCTTTAGGAATTTTTGGTGCAATAGCATCTACTGTTGGTGCTAATGGGCTTTCAATATTAAAAAACTATGCTAAAGTAATTTTTTCTTTATATACCGCACTTGCTGTTTTCGTATTAGTTGTTCTTTTTATAGCTTGTAAATATGCTCGTATATCTTTTAGAAATCTTATAAAAGCTATTCAAGAACCGGCAGTTTTGGCATTTACTACAGCCAGTTCGGAGGCAGCATTTCCAAAAGCTATCGAAATAATGGAAAAGTTTGGTGTACCTAAAAATATTGTTGGTTTTGTTATGCCTACAGGTTATACTTTTAATCTTGACGGAAGTACATTATATCTTGCTATGGCGGTATTATTTTCTTCGCAGATTGTCGGAATTAATTTAGATTTAAATCAACAGATAATAATGATGATTGCTTTAATGTTAACAAGTAAAGGAATTGCAGGAGTTCCAAGAGTTTCTTTGATTGTGCTTGCCGGCACACTTGCAAGTTTTAATATCCCGATTTTAGGCGTGGCAATACTTTTGGGTATTGATCAAATTCTGGACATGGGTAGAACAACTGTTAATTTGATTGGAAATTGCGTTGCAACTGTTGTAATTGCACGTTGGGAAAATGCATTCGATTATGGTAAAATGAAAAAATTTATTGATGAAACTGATTATGATAAACTGGAATGGGATTTTTCAGGTATAAAAAATATTTATGAAAAAGTAACGAATAGAGGAATAGAATGAGCGAACAAACTAAAACTGATTACAAAAATACTCTCAATTTACCACAGACTACTTTGGAAATGAGAGCAAATGCAACTGTTAAAGAAATTCAAACCCAAAAGTTTTGGGAAGAAAAAAATATTTATTCAAAAAATATTGAACAAAGAGATAAAACAAATAAATTTATTTTACACGATGGTCCACCATATTTGAGTTCGGAGAAAATTCATGTGGGTACCGCATTGAATAAAATTTTGAAAGATATATTAGTTAAATATAAGTCACAAAAAGGTTATTATGCCCCGTATGTACCGGGATACGATGGTCATGGACTTCCCATAGAAAATGCAGTAGTTAAGAATATAAAAGGCGGCAGGGAAGTGCTTACTCCGCTTGAATTGAGACAGAAATGCAGAGAGTTTGCTCATAAAAACCTGAAAGGTCAAGAGTCTGAATTCAAGCGTCTTGGAGTGTGGGGAGACTGGTCACATCCTTACCTTACGATTAATCCCGAATTCGAAGCCGAACAGGTAAGAGTATTTGGCGAAATGTACAAAAAAGGATATATAGAAAAAGGTTTGAAACCGGTATATTGGTGCGCTTCGTGTGAAACAGCGCTGGCTGAAGCTGAAGTTGAATATGCTGATCATACATCAACTTCAATATATGTCAGATTTAAATTTGATAATGATTCGACTAAAAAAATAAATAATATGATAGATACCAAAGGCAAGGATGTGTATGCGGTTATATGGACGACAACTCCTTGGACAATTCCATCAAATATGGCAATATCAATGCATCCAAAATTTGAATATACGTTTTTTGAATACGGTAATGATGTTTATGTCGCAGCTCAAGGATTGTTGGGTTCATTTCTTTCAGATGTTGGTTGGGAAGAAAAGGATATAAATGTAATAGGGACTTGTCAAGGTGTTGATTTGGAACTTTTAAATACAACACATCCGCTTTATAATAGAAAATCACCTATAATATTAGGAGAACATGTTACTCTTGATGCAGGTACAGGTTCTGTTCACACCGCTCCGGGTCATGGTCTTGAAGACTATGAGGTGGGTCTGAAATATGGTATTGAAGTATATTCTCCACTTGATTCTAAAGGAGTTTGGACGGAACAAGCTGGTGATTTAAAGGGAATTCCATATTATAAAGGAAATTCTATTGTTATTCAAAAACTGCAAGATTGTGGTGCACTATTGGCAAAACAGGATATTCAACACAGTTATCCGCACTGTTGGAGATGTAAAAATCCTGTTATATATAGAGCAACGCCACAATGGTTTGTAAAGGTTGAAAAATTTAGAAATCAAACTCTCGATTCTATTAAGGATGTAAAATGGATTCCAGCAAGCGGAGAGGCAAGAATTTCAAATATGGTTGAAAGTCGTTCTGATTGGTGTATTTCTCGTCAGCGCGCTTGGGGTGTGCCTATACCGGTATTTTATTGTAAAGAATGTGGTGAAGTCATAGTTACTGATGAAACAATCGAAAATGTTGCGAAAATTTTCGAAAAAGAAAGTTCGGATGCTTGGGTTAAATATTCAGCAGAAGAACTTCTTCCGAGCGGATTCAAATGTCCCAAATGCGGTAAAACTCATTTTATAAAAGAAAATGACATTATGGATGTATGGTTTGATTCTGGTATAACTTGGCGTGCTGTTGTAGAAAAACGTTTTGAGCAACTTGGACATACTCCGGTTGATATGTACTTGGAAGGTTCAGATCAGCATAGGGGTTGGTTCCAATCATCGCTTTTGACATCTATAGCAACTCAAGGTAAGGCCCCTTACAAAACGGTACTTACTCACGGTTTTGTATTTGGTGAAGACGGCAGAAAAATGTCTAAATCTTTAGGAAATTATATAAGACCTGACGATATTATTAAGAATTATGGTGCTGATATATTGAGACTTTGGGCAGCATCTGTAGATTACAGAAATGATACCAAAATAGGTGATAATATAATAAAACAGCTTGTTGAAATTTTTAAAAAAACAAGAAATACAGCAAGATTTTTGTTAGGAAACCTATTTGACTTTAATCCGGAAGAAGATTATGTTAAATACTCTGATTTGAAGTCTCTTGATAAATTTGCGTTGCACAAGTTAAATCAGCTTATAGAACAAGTAACAGAGTCATTTGAAAATTATGAATTTTATAAATATTTTCAAAGTTTGCAAAATTTTGCTGCTGTTGATTTAAGTTCTTTTTATTTAGATATTGTTAAAGACAGACTTTACACTGCCGGTAAAAAATCTCTTTCCAGAAGAGCTTGTCAAACAGTTTTGTACGAAATATTACAAGCATTAGTCAGAATATTAGTTCCTGTAATGCCTCACCAGGCTGAAGATATTTGGCAGAATGTACCGGAAGTTCAAAGAGGTGGATTGGAAAGTATTTTACTTTCAAATTGGCCTACAATAAATCCGGAATGGAATAATCCTTCATTAGATGATGAGTTCACTCAAATTCTTAAAGTCAGAGAGGTTGTCACTCGTTCTATAGAACCTTTGCGTGCAGATAAAAAAGTGGGAAGTTCTCTAGAAGTTGCCGTGTATATAAAAACTTCTGATGATAGTGTTTTAAAAGCCAATTCTGATGAGTTAGCAAATATATTTATAACTTCTCAGGCATACGTTACTGAAGAAAAACCTTCTGATGTGTTAAATGAGTATGTAGAAGATGATTACACAATTTGGGTTACTAAGGCAAAAGGCGATAAATGCGAGAGATGCTGGAAATACAGAAGTCTGGATGAAAACGGAATCTGCGATGAATGTAGACAAGCTATTGCGTAGTTTTTAATTTATTATATTTTGTGTTAAAAAAAGTTGTACCAGAAGTACAACTTTTTTTTAACTTGGGCGATACAAGGCTCGAACTTGTGACCCCTTGAATGTCGTTCAAGTGCGCTACCAACTGCGCCAATCGCCCCTGTGAATCGGGTTAAAAATTGATAAAATAATTCTATATGGAACTAATATATAAGTCAATATCTTCGTCAGATATCATCTCTGTAGTTGCAACGAGAATTCTATTGTTATCAAGTTTTAAGCCACCTATTATGCCGGAAGATTTTAATTTTTCTAAAGTCTTGTCTGAATCTTCTACGCTTATAACAAATTCGTTGAAAAACTTATTATTTAAAGTAGGTATTCCTTTTTGGGTTAGTTTTTCAGAAAGCTTATGAGCTTGTTTAGCAGAAAGGTATCCTGCTTGTTTGAATCCCTTTTCTCCCATAACACTCATGTATACAGTGGCACATAATCCCATGAGTGCTTGATTAGAACATATATTGCTGGTGGCTTTTTCTCTTTTAATATGTTGTTCACGAGTTTGTATTGTTAAAGTAAATGCTTGGTTGCCATCAGTATCTTTAGTTCTTCCGGCGAGTCTTCCCGGAAGTTGTCTCATATACTTTTCTTTACATGCCATAAAACCTGCACTTGGTCCCCCAAAACTCATTGGAATTCCTAATGTCTGGATATCACCAACCATTATATCGCATTCAACAGGATTTAAAACTGAAAGACTTGATATGTCAGTGCAGATAATAAGTAACGTATTAACTGGTGATATTTCTAATATTTCCCCGTAAAAATCAGGGGTTTGAACCAAAACACAAGAATATTCAGAAGTATTGTTTGGTAAGTTTTCAAACCATTCAACCTGAATTCCGTTTGCATTTGTATATGTTTCTATAACTTTTTTATATTCAGGATTAATTGAATTTGACACCAAAACTTTATCTATTTTCTTTATTCTTACAGCCATTAAGATAGCTTCAGCACATGCGGTGGCTGCATCATAAACAGTAGCATTTGCAACATCCATTCCGGTAAGTCTGCAGATCATTGTTTGAAATTCGTACATTATCTGAAGTGTACCTTGTGAAATTTCAGGTTGATAAGGAGTATATGCCGTGTTAAACTCAAATCTTTGTGCAATTTGACCTACACAGGCCGGAATAAACTTGTTGTAGCACCCGGCACCTAAAAAGCAAGTGTGTTCTGTCTTATTTTTCTTGGCAAGAGATTTAATATACCTTTGGACATCCATTTCACTGTATCCTTCCGGCAAATCTAAACTTGTCATTCTTGCCCGATTAGGAATTTGTTGAAATAATTCTTCCACAGACTTTATTCCTATTGATGAGCACATTTCTTTCTTTACTTCATCGTTATGTACTAAAAAATTTTTCATTATTCAAGCTCTTCTTTGTAATCTTCGTATTCTAGTAAATCATTTAATTCGTTATCTTCCCCAGTACGTTCAATTTTGATTAGCCATCCCTTTTCGTAGCAATCTTCATTAAGAATCTCTGGTGTATCCGCAATTGCTTCATTAATTTCAACAACTTTTCCACTAACAGGCATGTAAATTTCAGATGCTGCCTTAACTGATTCTATTGTTCCAAATGTTTCGCCTTTGTTAAATTCCGTTCCGACTTCCGGAAGTTCAACAAAAACTATATCACCTAATTGCTCAACTGCGTAATCAGTTAAACCGACTATGTAATTTCCATCATCTTCTAAAAGGTATTCATGAGACTTTGAACATAAAATCTTTTCTGTGATACTCATATTTATCTCCTTATCTTAATTCGGTTTCTTTTTTCAATAAAAGGTCGTTTGACGACTTCTGCATCATGAAGTTTCTCTCTTATCATAACCTGAATAATTGCACCTGTGCAAATTTCTTTAATATTTTTTACATATGCCATTGCAATGTTTTTATCCAGCATTGGAGAAATTCCTCCACTTGTTATAATTCCCACTTTTTCCCCTTTGTAGTATACTTCATAACCGTGGCGTGCAATTGATTTGTCGAGCATTAATATTCCGACTAATTTTTTTTCAGTGCCATTTTGCAGTTGTTCTGTTATTACCTTTTTACCATTATAGTCTTCAAATTTATCTTTAGGAACTGACCATGTTAAACTTGCTTCTATAGGTGTTGTGTTTTCATCTAAATCATTCCCGTATAATGGTAATGCGGCTTCAAGTCGAAGTGTATCACGTGCTCCAAGTCCTATTGGCATTATGCCGAATTCTTTGCCTTCTTCAAGCAGTTTGTCCCATAAATATTCAGCATATTCATTTATTACCAAAAGCTCAAAACCATCTTCGCCTGTATAACCGGTTCTTGAAATGTACATTGGAATATTCATTAAGTTTGCTTCAATTATAGTAAATGAATCCTGATTTGCGGTATAACCCAATTTGTGCATTAAATCTATTGCCTTTGGACCTTGAACTGCCAATAATGATAAGTTATGTGACTGATTGTCAAGATTTATGTTATATCCTTTTTGATTTAGGGACATCCAATTAATATCTTCGTCTACTCTGGAAGCATTACATATTATCAGATATGTTTCATTTTTGAGTTTATATATGATTAGGTCATCAATTAATCCGCCATTTTTATTCGTTAACTGGCAGTATACAGCTTTCCCTTCAGTTAATTTTGATATGTCCTGAGGTACTATTTTATTTAAAAATTCTTGGGAGTCTTTGCCAATTACAAAAACTTCACCCATATGTGAAACATCAAACAAACCTATGTTTTCTCTGACATTTTTGTGTTCTTCAATTATTGATTTGTATTGTACCGGCATGTGCCATCCGGCAAAATCAACCATTCTTGCTCCAAGTGCCAGATGCTTTTCGTGCAGATATGTTTCTTTTACCATAATTCTCCCCCTAAATAATTTTCTGATTTTTTAACGGAAATGTCAAGTCTGTTTCATATAAAATTTGTCAGTTAAATCTTGTTATACTTTACTCAAGTTCATTTTAATCAAGTTCAGACAATTTTTTATATAATTCAAGTTGTTTTTCAGTTAACGTTTTTGGAATTGTTATTTTAATCCTAACATTTAAATTCCCGTAACCACCTGACTTTTTGGGTAAACCAAGCCCTTTTAGTCTTAAAATTTGTCCTGTAGAAGTCTTGCTTGGAATTTTTATTCCTATTTTCCCGTGCAGTGTTTCTAAGTCTTTTTTGGTACCCAATACTGCTTGTGCCGGAGTGACTTCAATATCCTTGGTTAAATCATTTCCATCTATTTCATATTCCTTATCAAACATATGCAAAATTAGATATAAATCACCCTTTCTGCCATATTCGTCTGATTTTCCTTCACCTTTGATTCTTATTTTTTGTCCTTCTTTTACTTCGGTAGGAATTTTTACTTTAATTGATTTTTGCTCAGATTTTATCCCAGTCCCTCCACAATTTGTGCAATACCCACCATTGGGAGGACATTGTGTGCATTTTTCCATTTGATTAAATTTTACTGTAACTGGTTTTTGGTTAAATAAGTCTTTTGCAGTAACATTAAAGGTTACTGTAACATCAAGATTTTCCGGTTTTGTAGATTGTCTTGTCCTATGCTCTGTGTTGAAATTGAATCCTCCAAAGTCTTTTCGGCGGGTTTGGGTTTGTCCTGCCATCATATCACCAAATAGTGAACTAAAGAAGTCCGAAAAGCCACCGAGGTCTTCGCCGCCAAAATTAAATGTTTGGTAGCTGCTTTGCCCACCGCCAAAGTTAAATTGTTCAAATCCTGGTGGAGGTGTGTATTCTGCACCCCCTTGCCAATTGGTACCTAAGCTATCATATCTTTGCCGTTTTTGTTTATCGCCTAGTACTTCGTATGCTTCATTTATATCTTTGAATTTTGTTTCGGCTTCTTTGGTTTTATTCACATCTGGGTGATATTTGCGTGCCAGTTTTCTGTATGCAGATTTGATTTCAGATTCTGTCGCCGATCGTTTTACTCCCAATATGTCATAGTAGTCTTTGTATTGCATAATTATCTCCTACTATTATAATAATATAAAATAGGTTATTTATTTAAATTGTTAATTATTTTTTAATAGTACGTATTTTTATACAAAAAAAAGACCGTTTTAACGGTCTTTTTTCATGTAAAAATTTCTTAGGCATTGACTAGCGAGTTAGCTATAATTTCCATCTCTTCTAACGAAGCATAAACAGCGTGGCATCCACAATCTACATATAATATTTGTCCGGTTGTGCCTGTTGACAAGTCAGATGCTAAATATAAACCTGCTTTACCAACATCTTCAAGTGCTACGTTTCTGTTAAGAGGTGATTTTGCAACCGCTGCTTTAAGCATTTTGTCAAATCCTGAAATGCCTTTCGCTGCAAGTGTTTTTACTGCACCTGCTGAAATGCAGTTTACTCGAACTCCTTTTTTACCTAAATCTGCAGCCAAATATCTCATTGATGATTCTAATGCTGCTTTAGCAACACCCATTACGTTATAATTAGCAACGACATACTCTGAACCAAGGTAAGTCAATGCAAATATTGAGCCGCCTTCATTCATAATATTCTCAACATTTCTGCATATTGAAACTAATGAGTATGCACTTACTCCCATTGCAAGATTCCAGCCATCATGTGATGTGTCTATAAATCTGCCTTGTAAGTCTTCTTTTGCAGCAAAGGCAACAGCATGTACAACAAAGTCAAGCTTGCCATATACTTTTTCACACTCTGCGACTACTGCCTTTATTTCTTCTTCTTTTGTTACATCGCAACTCATGATGATTTTTGCATTCATTCCCTCTGCTAAAGGCCTTACTCGTTTTTCCATAGCTTCTCCAGCATATGTGAATGCTATGTCAGCGCCTGCTTCGTAAAGCTGTTTAGCTATAGCGTATGCTATTCCGTGTGTGTTTGATACACCAAAAATAAGACCCTTTTTACCTTCCATTAATTTCATAAATTTCCTCTCCTTCTTTGGTACAATTTTTATATTGGGATTATATCAAAAATATAATCATAAAGCAAATTTATAATAATACGAATTATTTGTAATAAAAAGATACCAACCTTGTCGGTTGGTATCTTTTTGTATTATCTCATTGTGATATTTGTGTTCGCTTCCTGAAGCAGTATGTTCATATACAATAGTTTATTTGCTGTAGCACGGTCAAGATTTACAAACTCGGCACCGGCTCTTACGTCAGTTGCAGTTACTATTTTTACGTCAGCACTTATGTCTAAGTCTCCGTAGGATATTTGAACAGGAACTACGTCACCGACTTTTAATTGATTGTGGTGTTTTACAGCTATACCGCCCCTTGAAATATCTAATAATGATTCAATTTGATTGTTTTGTTGCAATTCAACAGGATTACGGTTTCCGGCAACTTCAAACCTCATATATTGACGTTTGTCTATAGACGGAATGTTTTCGTCGATTACTTTTCTTTCAATATATGTTTGCTTACCAAGATCCCTGTCGTATGTTACAGAATCATCATCAGAGTCATTATCGGTGTCTGTGTCGGTATCTGAATCTAAATCGGAATCTGTATCTGAGTCAGTGTCGGTATCTGTGTCACTATCCGTGTCTGAGTCACTGTCAGCATCGCTGTCTGAATCACTATCAGAGTCGCTATCAGAATCGCTGTCCGAGTCACTGTCTGAGTCACTGTCTGAGTCTGTATCAGAATCTGTATCTGTATCAGAGTCTGTATCAGAGTCAGTATCACTATCAGAATCTGTGTCCGAGTCACTATCTGAATCACTATCTGAGTCACTGTCAGCATCGCTGTCTGAATCGCTGTCAGCATCGCTATCTGAGTCACTGTCTGAATCTGTATCAGAGTCAGTATCTGTATCTGAGTCACTATCAGAATCGCTGTCAGCATCGCTGTCTGAATCGCTGTCAGAATCACTGTCTGAATCGCTGTCTGAATCACTGTCTGAATCGCTATCTGAGTCACTGTCAGCATCGCTGTCTGAGTCACTATCCGAATCACTATCAGCATCGCTGTCAGCATCACTGTCTGAGTCGCTATCCGAATCACTATCAGAA
>CALUQI010000039.1 GCA_944322875.1 Candidatus Gastranaerophilales bacterium | reverse complement strand
AAAATTTTCAAATCTAAATCAGAAATATTTATACTCGGGACAGTAACCAATCCTTTCAAATAAGGATTCAAAGCAGTACCTGTAATATCAATATCACCCCTCAGGCTCATAGAAGAATTTTTAAATCCCGGAATACTCATAGAAATAGTTTTGGGTACCGAAAATCTCAGGTTTAACCGCTGAGATTTAGACAAATCTAAAATAGCCCCCTCCAGTAATGCCACCGGATTACTTAAACTTTCACAATATACACCGGTATTAGTAAATTTAGCAGAATCATCAACTATTCTCACATTAGAATTGATAATAGTATTTTTATTTTTAAGCGAATCTACATCAAAAAATGCGATATAATTATTAGGTGAAGAAATCAACTTAAAAGAAATATCCTGAACTTTCTTATCACCAGTGATAGAAGAAACAACAGGGACTTCACCATTTCCACTACCCATATATCTTAATTCTTTAGGGATCAAATTATTTTTTATATCTTGATAAAGAAGTTTGCCGGAGGCATTTACATCTATTTTAAAGTTATCACTCAAATAATTTATAATTGCACCTGAAATATCAATTTTAGAATTGTTAATGAAAACAGATGCTTTTTTAATATCAATATTTTTATCACCAAGGACGATAACCGTATCAGGAGCAGAAATATTGAACAATTGATTTTTAAGATTCAAATCAATAATAGAAATATCACCGCTGTACTTTTTACCATCAGTGTTAATGATAAATTTTCCCACCGGAATAGAAAGTTTAGAATCAGTAGGGATATTATGAACAACAAGATTATCCAATGACAAATTAACCGAAGGAATAGGCTTAGACAACTTGCCAACAAGTGAAGCATCAAGAGAAATAGTACCGGAAGAAAAATTATTTTCTTTTAATAATTGTACCTGGCCAACGGCAGCAAGCAAACCTTTTATCAAAATTTTATCAGCGATAACGTGCAAATCTGCATCTGAATTATGCTTAACAGACCCAAAAATTTTCAAAGGATGGCCTTGGATTTCAAAACCGGAATCTTTAATATTAATTGTATCATCATTGAAATCGACATTTGCAACAATATTTTTCAACAGGATATTATAAAGAGCGTAATTAAGCTCAGCATTTGGAATAGAAAAATATCCTGAGGAACTGACATGTTTCTTATCAGAGACTACCGAAAAATCAGCATCAATATTACCATTAGCAGACAAGGACTCTAAATCGTAGTAATTAAACGATTTTGCAATGCTGTTGATAATCCTCAGAATATTATTTATTGATGAATTAGAATTAAAATCTAAAGAAATTTTCCAATTTTTACCAGTGAGAAAGTTACCAAGAATTTTTGTATTTTCACCAGCAGCAGTAAACAAATTAACATCCAAATTTAATTTATGTTTTTTTGCAGAAATATTAAAGTAACTTTCAGGAAGTTTCTTACCGTCAACAAGTAATGATAACTTATCAATACTAATCAACCCGTCAAGAAGCGGTTTGGAAAAAGTACCCGAAGTTTTCAAATCAACAGTCAAATCTGCCGAAAGTTCTGATTTATTTAAAGCCTTAAAAAAATCTAATATATTAAAATAAAAATCATCATTTGACTCTACATTCACGTTTTCCCGATTGAAAACCAAATCGTTTAAAGACAATTCAGGCATCAACTTATTAAACAATTTAACATTAAAATTAAACTGTTTTAAAGAATTCAGAGTAACAAACCCGCAAGCAGAAAGTTTAAACCTTTTATCTAACACAAAATCGGTAAGTCTAAAATTATTACCGGACAAAGAATATGAAATATCAGAAGACATATCAACAAAAGAAATATTATAATTATCAACTTTAATATTCGGTAAAGTATTAGAAAGCTTAAACCCAAAAGGCAACTCAGAAACAGTTACATTCTGAGGGTCGGCATCAGGATCCGGCTGTGGTAAAAATTCTTCAATAAGTAACCTACCATCTTGACGTACCTTTAAATTTGCATCAATATTTTGACAATATAATAAATCAGCTTCAATCTTTCTCAACAAAAGCGGCAAAAGAGATAAATTAGCCCTACAATTGTTAAGTTCTAAAAATTTTTGACCATCAGGCGTAAAAAGTGAGACATTAGCGGCCTTAACACCTGCCGTCAGTTTAGGGGTAGTAACAACCCAAAGTTTTTCAAGTTTAAATTTATATCCTGTAGCCTCTTCAAGTGCAGATTCTATTTGAACCGAATAAGAATTTAGGATAGGAGAAAGAACCAATGGTAACAAGAGAAACAATAAATAAAGCGAACCCAAAACATAAAGTGAAACCAAAGATATTTTTTTAATTTTATTATTATCACCCATATAGCACAACCCCTTACAATATACTAACAAATTTTAATTATTTTTTCAACTTTTCCGGATAAACATCCCAATTAATATTACTATTTTTTCTAAACCAAGTAAGCTGTCTTTTAGCAAATCGTCTTGTATTTTGCTTAAGCTTATCAACAGCCTCATCAAAAGTCAATATCCCATCAAGATAAGCAACCATCTCTTGGTAACCTATAGTAAATAAGATATTATTAACTCTGCCATATTTTTTAATTAAGAATTTAGTTTCATCCAAAATTCCAAGATTAACCATGGAATCTACCCTAGAATTAATTCTTTCGTACAAAACATCACGAGGATGATTCAAACCAATCCACTGAACATCAAATTCCTGTTTACCCATACCGCGAAGCATTGACATCGGCTTTCCAGCCGTCTTTACAATCTCAATAGCTCTTATTAATTTTTTTCTATCATTCTTATCAATTGACATAGCAGTTTGCGAATCTAACTCAAGTAGTATTTCGTAAAGATTTTCTGAATTTTTCAGCTTATCACGCAAATCAAAATCAGGTTCAACTTTGGGCAGGTCATAATTCATAAGCAAAATATTTATATACAACCCTGTACCACCAACAACAATAGGAACCTTTCCCCGCGACAAAATATCCAAAACACACTTTCGAGCATCAACCGCATAGAGTCCGGCTGAATAGTCATAATCAGGAGCAACGATATCTATCATATGATGAGGTATGCTCTTTCTTTCAGAATCGGAAGGTTTCGCAGTTGCAATATCAAAATCTTTGTAAACTAACCTTGAATCAGCTGAAACTATTTCTCCACCAATCTTTGATGCCAAATCAAGAGAATATGCCGTTTTACCACTTGCGGTAGGTCCAACAATCGCTATTACTTTATTGTTCTTCAAACTCTCTATCATAATATACAAATATTAATACTACTAAATACACCAAAAAATAGAAATAAACAATCATCATAATAAAATAGAGTACAGGATTTAATATAGAAAAAGTATTTATAAAAGAAAGAACGAAATTGAGAACAGACATAAAAATAAACAATTTAACAGCTTTCCAAGGTTTTGCAATAATTTTTTTGATAGAAGAAAAAACAGCCGAAAACGGGTTAGGATTTTGGAAAACAATTTCAGGAATCCAAAGCATACATAAAAACGATAACAAAGAACTTACCGATAGGAACAACAAATTCCAGTTATTAAGTTTAATTAACTGTTCAAAAGAAAGTGAATCTAAAAATGTCTTCATATCAATTGCAGAAGAAAAAATACTTTTTAACTGAGCGGGATCAAGTTCCAAACTACCGATAAAAAACATTCCGGCACGGAATACTAGCATCCCGACAACCGCAATAATCATAACAGCAAAGACAATCATCCCCAAATATGGCAAAAAATATTTACCAATACCGTCTGGGATTAACTTTAAAAGGCTAAAAACAGCTTTTGCCTTATCAGAATCAAGAATAAATATTTTTTTAGAAAGAGAAACAGCGTTTTTAACCATATAAAACCACGCAGCAAAAAAGGCTGCAGTCATAACCAGAACAGTTACAGAAGAAAGTAACAACAATGGCAAAGAATCAACAGTTTGTCTGGCAAAAGCTAAGTATAAACTTAAAATCCACATGAATAAAATCAATGGAGGAATTAAAACTATATTATCATTTGTAATTTTAATAGTATCAAGAAAAAGTTTACGCATAGACATTTTATACCTCAACAACAAATAAAATTAAATAGCCGAACTACTTAATAGTTTTTCTTCAATTGCTTTTTTACGTTTTCTCCGTTTCATCAAATCGACAAAAGCTTCAAGTCTGGTCAGATAGCCTGCTTTTCCCGTTTGTTCATCCATTATTAAGGGTAAAATTGGGATTTCACAATTCTCACGCATAGCAGGGAAAATATTTTGGGACATAATTTCAGGCATACAAGTGAACGGACTTATATGAATAATACCATCAATTTTACGTTCGTTTGCATAAGCCACATCAGAAACACATTCCAAAGCGTCACCGCCAATATCACGCATCAAATAAGGTTTTGCCAGTCTATTTGCACGTTGAAGGTGAGTTTCTCCCTTCCTGAAAATTTTTGGGATAATGGCATCTTTCAAAAAACTACTTACAGTTAAACTTTTTCTAACTTGGACTCCCATCTTACCTAGTTCTTTTTCTATATTTTGGTTAGAGAACGGATCGCAAACTAAGAAAATTTCACCGGTAATATCAACATGTAAAACCTCTTTGTTCGGATCGATTTTAACTTTATTCATTTCGGCAAAAGCCTTTTTTTTGGCTCTGTTAAGTCCCAACAAAGAATCAGTATTTTCAACTATTTTTAAAGCACGATTAAAAGCTTTTTCAGCGTCACCGGATTTTATTTCTCGAGCACGCAAATAAGCCAACTTTGACTCCAAGTCATCAACTAAAAAAACTTTTCTGATGGCAGTAACAATTGCATTAACAAAAGTAATCGGACAATTTTTACCGGTAATTTCACGCAAAAACCTGTACATACCTTCAATACCATCGTAAAGTTGTAATTCTATATAACGTGCATCATACCCCAAGTCGTGCAGAGCATTTTGTATGCATTTACCATACTCACCAAGCCTGCAGATACCGGGAGAAGTTATCATAGCAACATAATCTGCACCACCTTCAAGGGCTTCTATAAAATTACCCAAAATCAACTTATATGGTAAACATATTGCTTCGGGTGAATGTTTTGTTCCCAGAGAAAGAGTTTTTTTGCTAGTATAAGGCGGTATATATGGTTCCAAACCGACCTTTCTCAATGCTGCCGACCAAGCAACATATATTAACCCCATATGAGGAAATGCAACTTTTTTCTTTTGTAATTTATCATATTTCATAATTATTCTTCCGTATATTTCAAGTCTGGATGTCTTGCAGCAGAAGTTTCATCAACACGCTTGACCGGAGTAGTGTGAGGGGCTGAAATTATCTTTTCAGGATTTGATTCTGCTTCTTTTGATATCTTTATCATAATATCTACAAATTCATCCATTTTTTCTTTTGTTTCAGACTCGGTCGGTTCAATCATAATTGCTTCATGAACAATTAAAGGGAAATAAACTGTCGGAGGATGCGTATTTTCATCCATTAATGCCTTCGCAATATTAAGAGTTGAAACACCGTTATTATTCTTCTGTTTTTCACCGGTTATAACAAATTCGTGCATACAAGGTTCGTCATATGGCAAAATATAATGTCTTTTTAATTTTTCTTTCAAATAATTTGCATTTAAAACTGCATTTTCCGATGCACATTTAAGATTTTTACCCATCATCAAAATATATGCATAAGCTCTTACAAGAACGCCAAAATTACCGTAAAAAGACTTAACAGACCCAATGGAATGTTTTATACAATAATTTCTGGAATATTTTTTGCCATCAAATTCTATAATAGGAGAAGGTAAAAAGTCCCTAAGTTTTTCAACAACTGCAACAGGTCCAGCACCCGGGCCTCCTCCTCCGTGGGGAGTTGCCATTGTTTTATGCAAGTTTAAGTGAACCACATCAAATCCCATAAGTTTTGGGTTAGTATAACCCATTATAGCATTGAAATTGGCACCATCATAATATAGTAAAGATCCATTTTTATGCATCAAATCAGATATCTCTAAAACATTTTCTTCAAAAATACCCAAAGTATTCGGATTAGTCATCATTATTGCAGCAACGTCAGCATCTAACACTGACCTTAACTCATCAATATCTACTTGACCTTTTGAATTTGATTTTATTTCAACAATATCAAATCCACACATTTTGGCACTTGCAGGGTTTGTTCCATGCGCCGAATCAGGGATAATAACTTTCTTTCGATTTTCACCATTTGTCTCAAAGTACTTTTTTATTATCATCATGCCTGTTAATTCACCATGAGCACCCGCTGATGGCTGCAACGTAACGGCATCCATACCTGTAATTTTTTTTAATGCTTCCTGTAAATTAAACATCAATTCAAGTGCACCTTGGGAACTTT
The DNA here is from genome assembly GCA_944322875.1 of Candidatus Gastranaerophilales bacterium. Taxonomy (GTDB): domain Bacteria; phylum Cyanobacteriota; class Vampirovibrionia; order Gastranaerophilales; family Gastranaerophilaceae; genus SIG32. Next base: position 8,632 of record CALUQI010000039.1, on the reverse strand, counting down.
CATCATCACTAAGCGGATGAATAGATGAAAAGCCTTCCAATGTTGACAATAATTCATTAACTTTAGGATTATATTTCATCGTACAAGACCCCAAAGGATAAAACCCTTTTTCTATACAAAAATTCCTATCCGAAAGCTCTTTATAATGGCGCATTACGTCTAATTCACCAATTTGCGGCAAACCGATTTTACCCAATCGTAAATTATTACAATTCATGAAAGAAAAATCCAGAGACTCATCTGTTAAATTAATACCGTCGGCTCCATTACTCTTCTCAAATATAGTTTTCATTTAGATTATCCCCTGTCTTGCTAAATCCTTCTTTATTTTATCCAAACCTGACTGTATGATTCGTGAGATCCTCGATTGCGATATATTAAACTCTTCGGAAATTTCACGCAATTTTTTTTCATGGAAAAACTTTGATTCTATAAACTCTCTTTCCCTTGGTGATAGCTTTTTCATAGATTCCATTATTTCATTTTTCAACTCAAAAAATTCTATTGATTCTTCCGGATTTCTATCATCTGATTTAATCTGAGTAGGTACTTCAGCATCCTGCATTTCATCTATAGACAATATTGTTTTATAAACTTCTTCTCGTAAATTATTGTCATATTCATCTTCTTTCAGATTCCTATTTTTCAAAGAATACCATTTATATCGGCGTCTTACTTCATTCCTTATTGCCCACTTTATTGCCGTTGACAGATAAGCATTATTAAAATTTTCTGGATCATTCTTTTTAAATAAGATATACAAGGTGTGATTGCCGATATTAATCAACTCTGAAAGCTCAATTAAATGCGAAGTTGAAAACTTTTGATACTCAACTTTTGCAATCATCTCTATAAAATCCTTATAATCACTCAAATTAATCTTCTGCTTTGATGGCATTATAAAATCCCTAACTAAAAACTCACAACTATATACTAACAAAAAAAACAATAGCAGACAAGAGGATGTAATTTTCCTTAACATAATTTACTTTAATAATCAAAAGGAGAAAGATATGAAAGCATTATTTTGTACAGACGGGTCAAAAATAAGTTATAACGCCATTGCTAATTTTGCAAAATGGGCATCAAGAAAGGTGACAATAGATATAATATGCATAATAGACTGGAGTTTTCTTCCGGATGAAGTAATAATTGAGGAATCAGGTTTTGTAAACAATTGCAAAAATGTTGCGGATACAATACTGGAACAAGCAGAAAAAAATATTAAAGAATTAAATTTAAATATTGGAGAAAAAATAAAGCAATGCGGTTCAGCAGTTGAAAGTATCCTTGAGCAATCGACAAAAAAAAATTACGACATAATAATATTGGGCTCACACGGTAAAAAGGGTATCCAAAGGTGGCTTGGTTCTGTGTCCAGAGAAGTACTTGAAGCAACTAATTTACCTACCTACATTTCTAAGAATAAGAACAACAGGAAAAATATACTTTTCACAACAGATGGTTCAATAGATTCAATAGAAATAAGCAAAAAAGCAATTGACTATCTAAAACTGGATGACAAAAATATCCACCTATGTACAGTAAGCGAAAGTCCCGATTTATTATTTTTGGAAGGAACACTTGACAGCAACTGGATGATGGCAATACAAACACAACAAGAAATATATTCCGAAAAAGCATTAAAAAGACTGCAAAATCTTTTTGAAAAGAATAAACTAACAATCATAGAAAGTAAAATTTTGGAAGGTACGCCTGCCAAAAGCATTCTTGAATATGCGGCAAGCAAGGATATTGATTTAATAATATTAGGAGCAAATGCTAAAACAAAGATTCAAAATTTTCTGCTTGAATCAGTTAGCAAACGAATCGTAGAAAACGCAAGAGGAGACACATTAATAATAAAAATAAAAAGCATATAGTTTTTTTAAATGATTTATGTTATCATAAAGTAGTGTACAAGTATTATTGGAAATATGCACCATACCTGTTTATACTTCCAGCCATACTATTGTTGTTGGTATTTTTTTTCATACCATTTTTTCAAACATTTATCCTAAGTTTTCAGGATTACTCCACAAACATATACAATCCTACATTTATTGGTCTTCAAAACTACATAGATTTATTCAAAAATCCAATATTCTACAAAGTAATGCTAAATACTATTATATACCTATTTGTCGCAGTTCCTGTACTGGCAATATTCCCACTGTTTCTTGCAATACTGCTCAATCAAAAAATAAGAGGAATAACAATATACAAAATACTTATATACCTGCCTGTCGTAGTATCAATAGTAGTAGCATCAATTGCATTCAAATGGCTTTATGCTGACCAAGGGATTTTAAATTACCTAGTCAACATGCTCAATTTGCATTCAATAGGATGGCTTACAGACCCAAAATGGTCACTATATTCAGTAATAATAGTAACAATATGGAAAGGTATTGGATATTACATGATGATATATTTAGCAGCCCTAATGAGCGTACCCCAAGAATTGTATGAAGCTTGTGATATAGATGGCGCCAACTTTTTAACAAAACATTTAAACATTACAATACCGCACATAATGCCAACAATTGCTCTTGTTGTAACAATAAGTTCAATTTCGGCAATGAAAGTTTTTGCCGAGATATATGTCATGACAAAGGGCGGTCCGCTAAACTCAAGTAAGACAATTGTATACTACATATATGAAAGAGCTTTTGAAAATCTGGACTTAGGATTTGCTTCGGCAATGGCAGTAGTGCTTTTAATAATAGTTATGGCATTTTCACTTATTAACATACTCTGCTTTGAAAGGAACAAGTATCAGTTATGAAAAAATTTTTAAACAAACTTGGTACACATACAACATTAATAATAGTATCTTTAATATCAATATTCCCGTTTTTATGGCTTATTTCAACATCACTTAAGGGATCAGGAGAAAATATTTTCGCATATCCACCGCAACTCATACCAACAGATTTTACATTTGAAAACTATATTGGAGTTTGGAACAAAGTTAATATAATCGGGTATTTTATAAACAGCATGATTGTAGCAGTAAGTACAGTTATACTAAATCTTATATTGTCCTCACTAGCTGCATATCCACTTGCAAGAATGGAATTTAAAGGTAAAAAAATAGCATTCTTTGCGATTCTCGCGACAATCATGATCCCATTTCAAGCAATAATGTTACCAGTCTACCTTATTACAATAAAACTTAGGTTAATTGACAGCGTAAATAATTTTTGCGGATACCTAGGTATGATAATGCCGTTTGCAGTAAGTGCATTCGGAATATTTATTATGCGGCAGGCCTTTTTGAGTATCCCAAAAGAGATGGAAGAAGCTGCCATAGTTGATGGCTGTAATGTATTTCAAGTTTTTTTAAAGGTACTATTACCAATGGTTAAGCCGTCGCTTGCTGTACTTGCTATTTTTACATTTATAGGATCGTGGGGAGAATTTTTGTGGCCAAGTATCGTCCTGTCAAAAGAAAGCCTCTACACATTACCTGTTGGTATAAACAATCTTCAAGGCATGTTCAGCTCTAACTGGAGATACATAGCTGCAGGTTCAATTATCTCAATAATCCCCATTATAATCTTTTTCTTAAGCATGCAAAAATATTTTATTTCGGGAGAAAATGAAGGTGCAATTAAAGGCTAATCATCCAGAAATATTTTCTTTGAACCGCAGGTTTTAAAATTTTTCAATAAAGCCTTATCTAAATCTTCGGAATCAACAAGTTTACCATTTATATAAGTTATCTGCGGATGCAACGTATTACCTACACCTAGTCTGTCTACCAAAAAGTCTTTATCAGAATTCTCATACAAAATAGTTCTTGTGACATCATTCATTACGTCAAAAATATACCTTTGCCGATTGGAACTTCCATCACTGTCAGTTATAAGCGTAGTAGCTTTATCCAATTCATCTAAGGATTCTTTATAATACTTCATATGACGAAGTAAAATTGCCAGATTATAGTGAGCTTCATAATTCATAGGAGCAATTTCAATTGCCTTGCAATAAGTTAAACCGGCATTATTATAGTCACCCAAAAGATGATATGTCAAAGCAAGATTATATCTTGCATCATAATCGTGCTTTAGTATTTTAACAGAATGTTTGTAAGCATCCAAAGCCTTCTGAAGATAATTTTTTTGAGCTTGCAAATCATCACCTGCATATAATGATTTTTGACGGTATGCAAGTCCCATATTATAGTATGCAATACCCTTATTTAATTTATAGCTTTTTCTGTTACTATAAACAAAGGGAACAGATATAAGGTGACGTTTTGTATTTATAATGGCGTCATACTGATCAATAGCCCCATCGAAATCACCCAACTTTTCAGCAGAAACAATACCATAATTCATACGGGCAATCATCATTTTAGGGTTATAATTAACTGCTTGTTCATAAGCATCAACTGCAGAATAATAATCCTCAAAAACCACGTAAATATTTCCTAAATTAAACCAAGCACTGTAATGTTGAGGGTATAACCTTAGTGCAGTATTATAATAATCAATCGCTTTTTGTAATTTTAAATTGGAAAATGCTTTGTCACCTTTGTAGATATAATAAATACTACACAACTTATCATACTGTTTCATAAAAAAATCTTGATTAAAAAACACGAAAGCTGCAGCTACTACGGCTAAAAGGAATATAAACAGTTTATAAAGTCTGATTTTCACACTAAACCTCTGCTTTAATGATACAATCATCAAAGAACTAAGGCAAATATGTAAACATTAAAAATGTAAACAAATATTAAGAATGAGAAGTAAAAAGGCAATTTAATACAAATAATAATCTTTATATAAGTAAGGTAGGTTAGAAAATTGTGTTAGGAGGTTAAAATGCCTGACTATAGTGTATCAGCTATAAATGGAATGTCATATCCATTATACAACGGTTATATGAACAACAATTCATTGAGGAATCTCTATGATATGGATATGTACGGCAGTATATTTACCCCAGGTATGATGCCCTATATGCCGGCATTTACAGGCGGGATGAATTACGATTTCTACTACAACAACATGAAAGATTACTTAAATTTCACATCAGATTACAATTTACAATTGGTAGAAAACCAACGCAAAAACGATTTACGAATAAACGCAACAGATGAGGCGATACGAAATGCCGCAACCATTCTTAACGAAAAGATAGTAGAAAATGAACAAAAACAAATACTTGGAGCATACAATTCATATCTTTCAGCGGTAGCAGCAAAATATCCTAATGAATCAAAAGAAAACATAATAGCAAGAGCAAAAACGACATATGCACAATTATACAAAACGTCAATAAACGATGAAATAAGAAAATATGGTCACGATTCATTCACACACGGACTATATAATACATTAACATTCGGTTTATACGGCGGGACAACGCCGGAAGACAATATCTCAAAAATAACAGGACAACCTGTAAGCCGTTGGGAAAAAGCAAAATATACAGGCGGTCAGGTAGCCGGAGGTGTAGCTATTACTACAACAGGAATTTTATTAGCAAAGAATTTAAAATGGTTGACAAAAATTCCTAAAATAGGGTTCCTTTATGCAGGTATAGTTGCCGCCGGTGGTGCAATAGCAGCTATGTTCGGAAACAAAAATTAGCCCTTTAACGTAAATGTGTGTAGATATAATGTGTGTAGAAGACTGATTAAAAATCAGTCTTTTTTTTAAAGAACACCCGCAGCAAGGAGTAAGCTATGGGAACTATATCAGTAAAAGAGACATCAACAACATTATGAACATATTTATGCGCAAGTCAAATTGAATGAAGAAATTTTTTATTATATAATTCAAGTATGAGAAAGATTGTACTAATAATAACTATATTATTTTTTGCAGCACAAACAGTTTTTGCGGATGAACTAAATGATCAAATAAATATATTATATGCAGAAAACAATATAAAAGAGGCTTTTACAATGCTTCTAAGCATCCCTGAGGAGCAAAGGACCCCAGAAAATTGGCTTTTGATGGGGAACATACTCCAAGACCAAAACAAATTGGAAGATGCAATTTTTATGTATAATCACGCAATATCGGCTGACGAAAAATATTATAAAGCACACTACAACCTCGGTAACATATATATGTTACAAGACAAACCTAACATGGCAATAAAAGAATATAAAAAGGCCTTAAAATATAATCCGGATTTTGCATATGGGCATTATAATCTTGGATGTGCATACTTAAAGGCAGGAAAAATAAAATCAGCAAAATGGGAATTTTACAGTGCAATTGACATAAACAATCAAATAGCTGATTTTCATTATAACTTGGCATACACATTAAAAAAATTAAATAAAGAAAAACAAGCAAAAACATATCTTGAATACTACAATCAGATAATAGAACGGGAAAAATGAAGGGCATAATATTCGATTTTAATGGAACATTATTTTGGGATTCGCAAATGCATCTTGATGCTTGGAGGGAGTACTCTGCGAAACTACGAGGCATAGCATTTACAGATGATGAAATGCTTAAATACATGTTTGGCAGAACCAACGAAGACATAATAAAATACGCGCTAGGGAAAAAACCAGATGCAAAATTAGTAAAAGAACTTGCAGAAGAAAAGGAAGCACATTATAGAAATATGTGCTTACAGAATCCAAAAGATTTTAAACTGGCGCCAAATGCTGAAAAATTTCTGGACTATTTACATAATAATAAGATCCCAATGACAATAGCTACAATGTCAGAATGGTGTAATGTAGAATTTTATATTAAAGAATTTAAATTATCACGCTGGTTCGACATAGACAAAATAGTATATTCAAATGGAAAAATCCCAGGAAAACCTGCTCCTGACATATACAAAATTGCTGCGAAAAATATAGGACTAGCCCCATCAGAATGTATCGTAATAGAAGATGCATTATCAGGTATAGAAGCCGCAAGAAGGGCAAATATCGGGAAAATTATTGCGATTGCCTCTCGTGAACCAAAAGAATTTTACGAAAATATTCCTGGCGTTTCACAAATTATAACAGATTTTGATCAACTGGACAAAACTATTTTTGAAATAAAATAACAAATTAGAGACATTATAAAAACCAGTGTAAAGTAATGTATAGATTCACAAATAAATTTGAATAAATGGAGCAAATTTTTTTATGTTGTTCATTATAATAACTGTACACTTAAACGCAAAAACGGAAAGGAAATTCAAGGATGAAAACAGATAACCTAAAAGCTCAATCAATCAATTTTGGAATGGCATTAAAAATAAATAAAAGAGCAGCATCAAGACTGCAAACCAAGACAATGTCGACACTTCTGAATATTGAAGATGCCGGTGAGCGTTTAAAAGATACAAAATTTTTCCACGTAAAAATAGATAACAATTTACAAGTAAAATTACAAAATTCAAATAGAAGGTTTCTACCTTTAATTAATACAGATGAATTCAGTTCAAGCCGAATACCGGATAGCAAAACACTAAAAGTTCAACTCAAAGATGGTAGAAACTACCATATAGAAAAGGCTTCAGATAATACATACCAAATTACCACCGCAAACGGTCAAGAAGTGGACAATCTTGTAGATATAGACTTAATTTCAAACCTAGCAAAAGCACTTGATGATGCAACAAAAGATTTTGAAATGAGTAGAAAAGAAGCCACAGGAATAGTAAAAAGAATAATGAACAAATATGGTGAATCCTACTTAGATACATTACGTACAATTTTGCAAAAATAGTAATTAATGAAATATGCTGCTTTAATAAATTGAAATAAAAAAACTCCAAAACTGGAGTTTTTTTAATTATGGGGCAAGTGATGGTATAAACTTCGAACCTTATTGTGTAAAATTTCTACATTTATGTTTGCACGATGAAGATACTATTGAGCAGATAAAGTTATTTTTATATAACAAAGATATTAAAGATTATTAAGTGAAAAGGCAATTTTCTAGCTTTCAAAGACTTTATATATGTAGTAAGTTAATAGGGGAAATAATGGGTACTAAGGTAGATTTAACAATAGAAATGCTAGAGCAAGCTGGTAAACAGCTAGGAAAACTCTGTAAGAAAACAGGTGGACACACATCTACTCAAGCAGTTAATTTACTTGATGATATTGAAGTAGCTGGCATTCGTCTTGTAAGAAGTCCTAGTACAGATGTATTTACTTCTCATTCCGTTTTAAATGCTAAAAATGAGGTAGTTGGTAGCGTAAGGTTATCTATTGCACCAGACGAAATCCAAAGTTTATGTACTCCAGCAGGAAGTTATCCTGCAAATTGGTTTGATGAGGCAGGGACTTTAAAACCTTTTCTTGAAATTGAACAGATGAATACATTAGGTCATCAGGGAGAAGGTTATGGGAGAAAGATTATACAAGCTATACATAACTTATCAAAGCGATTAGGTTTTGAAGGGCGTATTAGTGCAGAGTCTGCTGAATACGCTAAGACTTTCTATAGCAAGTGTGGTTTTGATATTCCACCAAGTATTAAACAACATTATGATGAATTGTACGAATCTTGTTTGAAAATTGCTAAAGAACAAAACCTATCAGAATCAGAACTTCAAGCATTGCTAAAATCTAAAGGAGTACCAGAAATAATAAATGGTAAATATAATGTTGCAAATCAAAGATTATTCAACCCAACAGAAGAAA
>CALUQI010000038.1 GCA_944322875.1 Candidatus Gastranaerophilales bacterium | reverse complement strand
AATTCTAAAGCAGTTGAGGTTGAAGAAGGCGAAACTACAGAAGAAGCAGAAGTAACAGAAACTCCGGAAGCAGTTGCAGTTGAAAAAGGGGAAAATTCTGAAGCAGTTGCAGTAGAAGAAGGCGAAACTACAGAAACAAGTGTAGCTGTTGAGGAAAAAGCACCTCAGACAGATGGTAATACTTCCTCAGAGGAAACGAATAAGAAGCCCATTGGATTAGAAATGAAAGATGGTATGACTGTTGCAGATTTGAAAGGTGAAATTTATGAAAATAAAATTGAAAACAGGTATCTTAGACGTGAAATAAGATTAAACAAGAAATATAAAGACCGTATAGGAGCTCCTGATGAAAACCCTTTAACAACTGAAGAAATGAAAAAGATGATAAGCGAAAACAAAAGTGAGAACAGGTTATATCGGAGACAAATAAGAGAAATCCTTCGAGCAGAACGCAAAGAAAGAAGACTGGAAAGACTTGCTCAAAAAGAAATAAAAGAAATTAATGTCAAGGCAGAAAAAGAACAAAAACGACTTTTGAAAGCAGCCGAAGTTGCAAGAAACAGCGGTTTGGAGATAAACGAAGAAAAATTAGAAACAGATGTAGAGAAAATAGGAACGACAGCAGAAGAAAATTCAAATTCAATAAGAACAAAGACCGAAGATGCAATCAAGCAGAACAGGCTTTCATTAAAAGCATAATTAAAAAAGACCGTCCTAAGGGACGGTCTTTTCATATTTAAATACCGATTAATCTTGAGCGTGGCCGGCAGTTCCGAGAACGTCACGCATTTTGTGCATAACCATCTCTTTAACAGCAGTTCTTCCCGGTCCCATATATTCTCTAGGATCAAATTTTTCAGGGTGTTCAACAAAAAATTCTCTTATAGTCGAAGTCATAGCTAATCTCAAGTCTGTATCAATATTGATTTTAGCAACCCCATGTTTAGAAGCGTAAGCTAACATATCTTCTGGTACACCTTGTGCGTTAGGGAGTTTACCGCCGTATTTATTACATTTAGCAACAAATTCTGCCGGAACCGAAGATGAACCGTGTAATACCAATGGGAAATCATATCCAACAGCTTCATTAACAGCTTTTTTAATCTCAGCAAGTCTTTCAAAATCCAATTTAGCTTCACCAGAAAATTTGTAAGCTCCATGGGAAGTTCCTATTGCTACAGCAAGAGAGTCACAACCTGTTTCTTTAACAAATCTGGCAGCTTCTTGAGGGTCAGTATATGTTGAATCTTTAGCGTGGACTTTAACATCATCTTCCACACCTGCTAACTTACCAAGTTCAGCTTCAACCGAAACTCCTCTAGGATGTGCATAATCAACAACTTGTTTTGTAAGTTTTATATTCTCTTCTAACGGGAATCTTGAACCGTCAATCATTACTGAAGAGAACCCGCCGTCAATACAAGCTTTGCAAATTTCAAAATCTGCACCGTGGTCTAAGTGTAAAGCGATAGGAACTGTTGTTGTTGCTAATGCTGCTTCAACAAGTTTGATTAAATATGTTTGATTAGCATATTTTCTTGCACCTGCAGAAACTTGTAAAATGATAGGTGATTGAGTTTCTTCTGCTGCTTCTGCAATACCTTGAAGAATTTCCATGTTGTTTACATTGTAAGCACCGATAGCATAACCGCCTGCTAATGCTTTTTTGAACATTTCTTCTGTTCCAACTAATTTTCTCATATGAGTTCTCCTTCTTAAAAAATCACACACATCAAGTGTATTACAAACATTTAAGGATTACAAGTAGAAAAATTTGAGTTTTTATAGTGTAAAATTTAAAATTGTGATTAATGTCAAACATTAAGAAATATTAAATTTCTACACAACTCTTTACAAAACGTGAAAATACTGCTATAATTGCGTAAAAGGTTAATGAATTAAGAAAAATAGAAATTTTAGTGGCAAAAAATGTTTTCAAGCATTTTATATTTTAAAGTACAAAATTTAGGAGTTAAATATGGCAATTCAGGCATTATCAAGTGTTACGAATAAGGGTTATTCAAATATAAGTTTTGGAAAACGCGGGGAAAAATCTGCAAAAAATCATAATGTTACAAGTCCGGTAAAAGCGGTTCCGCTGGCGGTTTTGATAGCAATGAGTCCTTTAACCACGACAAATGCGGAAAATATTATGCGGGCAGAGAGCAATGCACACACAATTGAGCTTGCGGAAGCTCCGCAGTCGCAGAGCCGAGTGCTTATGTATGCTGAAGGTTTTACTTCTCAAAATGGGTCAAAGGTCGCAGTAATGGCATTTAACACGAAAGGCGGCACTGACAGCTTTGATCAAATAGTGTTAAAAGTTGGTGAGTTTACATTTGAAGCCAAGGATCTTCTCTTGCGTGAAGGCTACTTATATTCTTCAAATGGTGTGAAAGAAGGTCCTTTAAGATTTAAAGAGGTTATTGCAGAAACCGAAATTGACGGTAAAAAGGAAAGATTAAGTTTTGTAGACCCAAATATTGTAAATTATGTAGAAGCTTTAGTCGCACAGCCTACAAACAAAAGTAACATCAAAAATATACGCCATGCCGATTTGAACATGGTTGTGGCAAGTTCTAAAGGACAGTTTATATTTCTTACTGATGAAGATTTGAAAAATCATCTTGAGAATTCCACCTTATACAAATTGGTAGGAAGTAATAGTACTTTGTATGATGGAATGATGACTGAAGGATTTGCAGAAAACCGTCTTGATGCTTGGGAACGACGTATACAAGGATCACATGGGAATTATATAATGAAATTTTATGATATTGATGATAACCCGGATAATGCTGAGGTTATTGTAGTACAAAAAGAAGGCGATAGAGATGGTTGTATAGAAGGTGTGGTTTTTGTGGATGGCAAACTGCACGGTGTAGATAATGCATTATCTACAGGGGTTGCCTCTGTTATCCGTATTAGTCCAAATCCATTAAGCAATTATGAAGAATATATAACTGATGATATTCTTGCAAATGAAATTGTTAAATTCTACAATTCGCCTAAATATAATAAATCACAGAAATATCCGATGACAGTTATGCAATCTGAATCTAATCTGGCGTTAGGTGATTATTGATTTATGTTAACAAATGTAACAACATGAAAACATGCTGAAATAGGGCATTTTAGCATGTTTTTATATAAATAAGTGTTAAAAACAGAGAGAAAATAATGGCTATTGGTGACGGTACAATTAAACAGAATGTGAATGTGCAGCAGGTGCAAACACCTCCTTCCGGTTCAGTTACACCAAATTCTACTGCTGAAAGTTCAAAAAATACTATTGTGCCTGTTGCTATTGATGACGAATTATTAAAGTTATTGGGTTTGACACCAGAAAAATATGCTTTGCTTACGCCGGAAGAAAAAGCTGAAGTAAATAATAAGATTAATCAAATTAAAAGCTCTGCAGATGAAACAAATTTCGGGATAACCGGTTTGTCTGTTGAAAAAGCAACAACAGAAGCCGCAAATGACAAATTGGTATCAATAGAAAATACTGTTAAAGTTAAAGCAGAAGTTCAGAAACAAGAAAGTATTTTAAAACGTGAAGATACGCCAACACCTAAAATAACTGAAACTGATTGGAAAAAAATGTCTCCGGATGAAAGACGTGCGTATATAATGGCAATGACAGACGATATATTAAAAGATGTTCCTGATGATAAACGCGGCGAGGTAATTAAAGCTGCTATTGACAGCAGAATAAAGGAAAACCGTGGTTTTACCGATGAACAATGGGACAATATTCCTGACAGACGTAAAGGACGGCTTAGAGAAAGATTTATTTCTGATTTTAATATTGTTATTGAAAAAGGTTTTATATCCAAAGATGAACTTAAAACATTGTCATATGAAGAAAGATTAGATTTTGAAATAGCTCAAAAAGAAAACCATATCAAGAATATGGAAGAATTAAGAAAAGATTTAGCAGTTAATGCCCCAGCAGGTGATGACGCGAATATAAAGGCTAATATTAGTGGACTTGCGCATTTAAATGAGCATATAAAAAAGGATCTTGCGGATGTACAAAGAAAAAAAGAAGAAAAAAACTTATATTCTGCGCTTAGAACTGAATCAGATATGCCAAGTACAAGGGAGGCTTTTGTATTACAATATGGCAAACAACCGGATTTTTCTACTCAAGAAGGGCAAGAAGCTTATTTCAAATTCAGGGATTCCCGTATATCTGCAATGTCACCGCAAGAAGGGGCAAAGGCGGTATTATCAGATGTTACAGAAATGCTTAACTATGCTAATGAACTTAGCGAAACAGATAAGGTAGAAGAAGCAGAAAGATATACGAGGTTTGTAATGTTTAATGCGCGGCGTTTAGGTATTGACGGCGATTTAGCAATGCGTATAAAAAGTGGTGAAGTTGATGCATTAGAAGCGCAAAAAGTGTTGGATAATATGGCTAAACAAATGAGAAAAGTCAAAAAGCCAACAGCGCAAGAACAAGATAGTATCAATGCCGTGGCAACAAACTATGCTGCCATTAGAACAAGAGGTGTGCCTATGAGTGCCGAGGCAGAAGCTCTTTATAAGGATGAACGTTATACGGAATCTTTCGGTGAAGGCTATCGTTCAATTAAGGGTAATAAGAATATTTTTGATGATTTGGCACGTTTGGCATCAGAATTAGATAAAAAATATCAAATTTCAGAGACTCAAAAGAACATGGATTACACCTACACTTTTGATAATGAAGAGGACACAAAGGCGGCACAAAAACAAATCGCCGATACAATGGGCGAATTCCATGTCGAAAACCAGGATGACATTTACAAGATTGTTATGTCATCAAAATTCGATGAGGTTCAGGAATACGCCGCAAATAATATCTATAAATTAGATGAAAGCGTTAGAGATTGGGCAAGCGAGTTTACTAAATCTTTGGGTAAAGAAAATCTTATCGATGCTATTAAATCTGAACCGCCTGTTAATAATGAATCAGGTGTAAATGAGGATTTATCAACTTCTCAAAGTTCTTCTCCTAATAATACATATAATGAAACGCAAAATTATGTCCCTCCTGTGAAATATCAAGAGCTGTCAAATAATGCAAAAGTCACTTATGATGAAGTAAATATTAAAGACGAAGTCGTTTCAATTGCTGATGCGATTAAAATGTTTAAGAGATTGTCAAGAAAAGAACAGGCCGATGTTTTAGATGCTTTATCACCTGCTCAATTCGATAAACTTCCGGTTCAAGTTTGTGAAAACTTCCCTGAATTTATTCCTAAATTCGTTAATATGGGTAAAGGAATTGATATAATAACAAGCTGCAGCCCTGTCACTGCTGACGCTGCTATAAGAAATATGAAAAGCAGCAACGGTAGAATTAAAAAACAATTGACTGAATTTATTATGGATAACCCTGCTAGATTTACTAAGATTTCTCAGGAATATGCAGAAAAGGCTTTGCATATTGAAAAAGATGAGAATAAACCTCTTAAATTAAAAGCTTGATTTTCGGCTGTGTTTATTATTTAATTGTCATACAGCGGTTTGCCGCAAGTTCAATAGAAAGAAGACAATTTTAAATTGCCGAAAAATATACAATTAGCAAAACATGCAGGATTTTGTTACGGTGTCAAAAGAGCCGTTGAAACTGCTAAGAAATTAAAATTTGAAAACCCTGATAAAAAAATTTTTGTTTTGGGTGAGCTTATTCATAATACACAAGTTATCCATGAACTGGAAAATTTGGGGATAAAAACACTTAATGAAATCCCTGAAAAAGGTGAAGGGATATGCGTTATACGAAGTCACGGCGAAAGCCCTCAAATTATTGAAAAAATTAAAACAGCCGGCTTCGAAGCGGTTGATTTGACCTGCCCTGATGTGAAAAAGGTTCAGCAAAAAGCAATTGAGCTCGCTCAAGAAGGTTATTATGTCGTAATTGTCGGAAAATCTGAACACCCTGAGGTCATCGCAATTAAGGCTAACGCAGAATTGTATACTGATAAAGTTGTCGTCGCAAGTTCAGTTGAAAAATTGAAATTTTTTGAAAGTGAATTAAAATCACATAAAAAAATTGGGGTTGTAGTTCAGACAACACAGCGAATTACGACATTAACACCGATTGTTGAATATTTGACGACTATAGCAAAAGAGCTACATGTTGCAAATACAATTTGTGCAAGTACTTCAATGCGTCAATCAGAAGCTAAAGAACTTGCACAAAATAGTGATTTAATGATAGTTGTAGGTTCAAAGAAAAGTGCCAACACAACCCATTTAGCGGAAATTTTGAAAGACATTACAACAACAATACATATAGAAAATGATGATGAATTATGCATTTATAAAGATTTAATTAATAATTCGGAAAAAATATCTATTACGGCAGGAGCATCAACTCCTCAAGGAGTAATTGAAAAAGTAATAAATAAACTAAGAAAAGGAGAATAGAATGACAACAACTTTAGAAAAAACATCTTTAGATGAGTTTGAAAGACTTTTAGAAGAAAGCTTTTCAAAGTCTTACACTGTAGCAGATATCGTAGAAGGTACAGTAGCAAAGAAAGAACAGGACGGATATTTAATAAGTATACGTGGTGCTAAAACAGAAGCATTTTTGCCAAGTAAAGAAATTCCGTCAGGAGAAGGCGCAGAAACTCTGGAAATAGGCGACGAGAAAGAGTTTTATGTTTTAAAAGAAGAAAATGACGAAGAAGGAATGATTTTATCATTAAAACGTCTTGCTAATGCACAGGCTTGGGCACAATTGAATGATGCAAAAATTCAAGGTGATACAATTCTTGCTAAAGTAGTTTCTATAGTAAAAGGCGGTGTTCTGGTTGATGTAGCTGATTTAAAAGGATTCATCCCGTCTTCCCAACTAAGAACGGGGACTCCTTTTGATGGTATGGTTGATCAAAAAATAGAAGTTAAAGTTTTAGAAGCAGATCCGAAGAAAAATAAATTGATTCTTTCACAACGTCAAGCAGTAGCAGAACAACGTGACCAAGTCGTTGATAATATACTTTCTTCATTGGCAGAAGATCAAGTAGTTAAAGGTGAAGTTGTAAGAATTGCAGATTTTGGTGCATTCGTTGATATAAACGGTATTGACGGTTTACTTCCTATATCGGAAATTTCTTGGTCTAGAATTAAACATCCTTCTGATGTAATTTCATTGGGCGAAACCATTGAAGTGAAGATTATCAAAATAGACAGTGAATTAAAGAGAATATCGTTATCACTAAAGAGAATGGGTGAGGATCCTTGGCAGCAAATAGAAGGTCAATTTGAAGAAGGTCAGGTAATTCCGGGTACAGTAAATAAAGTAACAGGATTTGGTGCTTTTATTAACATATTCCCTGGTGTAGAAGCCTTATTGCCTGTTTCTGAAATGTCTGAAGAAAATGTTAATCCATTTAATCAATATAAAGTTGGAGACAGTGTTCAAGTGCTTATAAAAAAATTCACACCTCAGGAACACAGAATTGCATTAAGTGTGAAAGATATTAATGCAGATTAATTTAACATAAATATTTCAACAAAAAAGGAACACCTTTAAGGTGTTCCTTTTCCATTCAAATATAACAGATATTTTTGTAGAATAACCCTTTTGTCGGTATTGAGTTTTTATTTTTTTTAATATATTCTCAATATATATAAGGGGAGAGTTTATGCAAGAAGAATTAAAAGAAATAAATGAAGTAATTAAAAATCTGGCTGAATTTATTCAAAAAGATAATAATGTTAAACCGGATTTTGAGGAATATTTAAAGACAATAGGCAATGCCATGAATATCCAAGCGGCTTGCTTTAATTATATTTTTGAGCGTAGACTCGGGGAAGATTTGAAGTCGATTCCTCAGCTTTATATTGAAAATACAAGTAAGCTTCTCCCGGTTCATAAAAAAATTGCAGAATCACTTAATACATCTTTTGCGACAATATATGAAGTAAAAAAAATTCTCAAGAATGGTTTTGAACTATACAACGTTATTAATGAAAAATTATATGATGTGACGTCTTTAGTTAAAATGACGTCTTTTCGAGGTGTTGGTTGTGGTCAATATGTAATTGCACGTGTTTTTAAATATAAAAAAGTTTATTATTTGTTGGAAATTTCAGGTGTGTTATCTGCAAGTAAGCGAGACGATGCTTTAAGGTATGCGGTTGCTAAAATTATTGAAAATCCTGAACAAGTATATTTAGATAACCCCGAGAAATTAAAAGAATTGGAAAAAGATATAAAAAAAATTCATAAGAAATTTGTCGAATATTTTGGAAGTGACATAGTAATAACTACGAACAAATATGCTGACGATTTGATAGGAATGTTTAATGATTATGCTGAGGGTGGTGAAAAATTAGATTATTCTGATAAAATACATTTTCCTGATGAATACAAATATTTCAGTGTTAGCGAATTTAATAATTCATATGAAAACTTTTTAGAGAATTCATTGGGTGGTTTTTCCTCTCACAATGAGGAATACGACGTAGGTATAATATTTGATGAAGAATTAGGAATGTATGCAGTTCCGTTTTTTGGAACATTTAATAAAATTTTTGAAGTTAAAGATTACACAAAAATAATAAATTATGATAAATGTGTAAATTACTTTTTAACAAATGACAAATTTTCTGCAAATATTATAAAGAAGGTTGCAGATAAGCATGATAATTTTGTAAAAGTTGTAAATGATATAATGGGAACACATTTATCGTTTGACGAGATGATGGAAAAATATAAATCACGTTATGTTAATCATAAAATTATTTCTTCAACAACTGTACTTTACAAATCGAAAGCATTTTCAAGTACTTTGGGTATAATTGAAGAAGAAGAAAATAGACCTAAAATTCAAATAGATTCAAAAATAGGTAGAAATGACCCTTGTCCTTGTGGCAGTGGCAAAAAGTATAAAAAATGTTGTGGTGCTGCATTATAATTGTTAGTTGAAATTTTTAATAAGATTTTCAAAAGCTTTAGGCGAGATGCCAACAATGTTTTCGTAATCTCCATTTATAGATTTTACAAAGTTTTTAGGTAATTCTTGAATTCCGTAAGCACCTGCTTTGTCATAGGGTTTATATTTTTCTATATAATTTTTTATCATTACGTCTGTCAGATTATTAAATGTTACTAAGCTGGTTGTTGAATTTTTTTTATATTCCCCATTTTTAGCGTTAATAACTACTACAGCTGTTACAACTTTGTGAGTTTTACCTGAAAGTTTTTTAAGCATTGAAAAAGCTTCTTCTTTATTTAATGGTTTTTCAAGGATTTCATCACCTAAAACAACTACGGTATCAGCACCGATTACAATGGCAGGTTCTTGTATTAGCTCACAAACGGCTTTTGCTTTGTTAAATGCCAGTTGCTCAACATAATCGTAAGAAAAAACCGTCTTCGTATGATTTTCAACGTACGGTGACGGTATAATTTCCAATTTGTAATCCTTCAAAATAGCGGCTCTTCTGGGAGATGAAGATGCCAGGATCATTTTTCCCATTCCCTGTTCCTTTTTGCAATGTAGTTTCTTTCAATATTTTAATCACAGAAACATTTTATCACAAAATGAACAAAACTTATCTGTTTTGGATTACTGACTTATTATATCTGGCAGTTCGAGCATTTATTGCGTAACATGCAATATTTAGACGCTGTTTAAGCAGCATCATATTCCTATGCATACTCGCGTAATCATTCATTGCTCCAAGCATTTTTTGCGGATCAACCATGGATTCTAAGTTATCATGGTTGTCAACACGTTCTTCTGCGTATTTTTTGACCAACAGCTGGTCAATGTAATCCTCAGCACCTATTGCCATAAGGTCCTCCCTATTTTCCTATGAGTGATTTATCCTTAATATTCCTGATATATATATTAAGTATATTCTTCCCTGAAAATTGCCAAATTTTATCATTATAGATTTACATTTGTTAACAATAGTGCTATAATTTGTGTATGAAAGAGATTGTTATTACTGCACCTGTAAAAAAACCTGAAGATATAGAAATTTTTAGCGGGGCTACAGATTGTCGGGATTATTATGTATATTATAAAAAATTTTTGGATAATAATTTTGACTATGTAAAAGAATTTGTTGAGGTTGCACGTAAATGTTCTTGCAACATATACATAAATTTTAAACATGATATTACAGAGGAAAACCTACCTGAAATTAAAAGAATGCTAAAATTTTTAAAAACTGCAGGGATAAATGGTATTTTTATAAATAGTTTTGCTATTTTGGAAGCGATCAAAGTTTTTAATTTGCCTTTCAAAGTTATAGTGGATTCATATTTTGACATCCATAATTTGGCAGGAATAGATTTTATCAACAGTTTTCACAAGGTTGATGGGATAATAATTACAGAAGAAATATATATGAAAAACATAGCCAAAATAAAAAAATATACTAAATTACCTTTAGCTATAGATTCCGATAATCTTCCGTGGTGTGCAGAAGATATAAAAAAGTTAAAAGCAATTGATAATATTGTAATAAAAGGCAAGTTTGCAAGTTCTGAAGAAATACTGGAAGGCATTGAATTGGTTCAAAAGATTTTGGAAAAGCCGAAACTTTTCAAGAACCAAAAACTTCCATTCAAGCACGTACGAAAGAGTATTTATCAAACTAATCATTTTTCAGGTGAAATGGTTAGTGCTGAAGGTAAAGATTTTAAATTCAGTCGAAATATTCATAAGTTTGAGTGGGATGTCAAAAGAACAAGAATATTGAAAAATATTGATTATAAATCTCCGGAATATAGGATAAATTTAAGGTTGTCAGCCTTGTCACAAGTGAAAGAATTGGAAAAATATATAAAAAAAATAGGTTATAATCCTATATATTCAATAGAGTATGGAGAGATATTGTCAACTTGTGATTTAGTAAACAGCAGTTTCAGTGAGCTGATAACAAAGGTCAAGAAATTTTGTAACAAACAAGGCATAAAATTTCAACTTTCAACGCCTAAAATCCTCATAGAAAGAGATTTTGACAGAGTTTATGAATATGTAAAACAGCTTCTATTGGTAAATCCGACTCCCGATTCTCTTATAATTAACAATATAGGATATTTTTGGGCATTTATTAATGACAATGAAATAAACCATATACCTATAGAGATAGGACAAGGTATAAATTTGTTAAATAGTTTGTCAATAAAATGTTTAAATAATTTAGCTGCAATAAATACCGTTGATTTTTCATCGTTTAAAGATATGGAAAGCGCAATAAAGACAATAAAAAAAATAAAAACAGTTATTCCAAATAAAAAATACACAATAGCCGGTAACAAGAAAGTTCCAAGTATGGGTTTATGTCCACTGAATAACGATAGTGCAATAATTTCAAGACTATCTTGTAAAGCTCCTTGTCATAATGGTGGTTTTGCCCTAAAAGACCCTTCATTAAATAAGATTTTTCCATTTACCTGTGATGGATTTTGCCGGATGCATATGTATGAGGACTCGGTGATGCAAGATTTTTCGTGCATAAACGAGCTTTACGATGCAGGTGTAAATGAATTTGTTTTTGATTTTAGTGCATTAGATGCAAAATGTATACCAGTTTTACTGAATGAATATTTTCAAAGTTTTGTATAATAAAAAAGACTTCCTATAAGGAAGTCTTTTTTTGTTTAAAACATAAGTCCGGCTTCACGAGCTGCATCAGCAAGTGCTGCAACACGACCATGATATAAGAAACCTCCACGGTCAAACACTACGCATTCAACACCTTTTTCTTTTGCTTTTTTAGCAATGGCTTCACCAACAACCTTTGCAGCATCGATGTTACCACCGTGAGACAATTTTTCTTTTAAGTCTTTATCAACTGATGATGCAGAACATATAGTTACATGATTTTCATCATCAATCAATTGAGCGTAAATATGTTTTGTGCTTCTGTACACAGCCAATCTTGGGAATTCAGAAGTTCCTGAAACCTTTGTTCTGATTGATCTGTGTCGTTTTTGTACTTGTGGTTTTCTTGCTTTTTGCTTAATCATTCTAATTTCCTTTCTAACCCAAACCTTCTTAAAATAAGCAATTCTAAGGGTTTATGCGGGCTTATTTATTACTAGTTCTGTTTTTGTTTGGTTTATGTATTGTTGTAATATGTTAGGATCTATATGTTCCAATATATCACTTATTACATAAGTATTGTCAATTGGTGTTATTATACGGATACCTTTATCGGCTAGTTTTTCTTCAGATTTTTGCATTACAAACTTATCTTGTATTGTAATGTTGAAAAAATCAGTGTTTTGTATCGGAAAATTTTTTTCAGTATAATTTTTTATGTCATTATACTTTTTCTTTATTTCAACATCGGTTGTTCCGTATGGAAACCTTATATCATATATTCCAGAAAAACTAACACGCATATAGCCTATTTTTTACCCGCTTTACCAGCCTTACGTCTGATGTGTTCACCTTCGTATCTGATACCTTTTCCTTTATAAACTTCAGGAGGACGTTTTCCTCTGATTTCTGCAGCCACATCACCAACTGTTTGTTTATTTGAACCTTTAACAGAAATTTTTGTGTTAGCTTCTACAGAAATAGTGATTCCTGCAGGTGGTACAATTATTACAGGGTGAGAATATCCGAGCGCCATATTCAAGTTTTTACCTTCCATATTTGCTCTGTAACCTACACCTTGAATCTCAAGTTTCTTTTCAAAACCTTCTTTAACACCGTGAACTGCGTTTGCAACTAATGTTCTGAATAAACCGAATAAAGCATCAGTTTCTCTAGATTCACCTACTTTTGACAAAATAATATGGTTATCTTCGATTTTTACAGCGATTTCAGGACGAACTTCTACTTTTTCTTCGCCCAAAGGTCCTTTTGCTGTAACTGTTTGACCTTCTATTTTAACTTCAACTCCTTGCGGAATTTCGATTGGTTTTTTACCTATACGTGACATTTTAATTTCTCCTTTTGGTATATTGTACGTTGTTGAACTTTTCTACCAATTATGCTCAACTTTAAAAATTAATAAATGTAGCAAAGAACTTCGCCGCCAATGTTTTCTTTGCGAGCTTTTCTGTCAGTTAACAAACCTTTGCTTGTAGATACAATTGCTACACCCATACCACCTAATACTTGTGGCAAGTTTTTAGCTTTTGAGTAGTTTCTCAAACCCGGTTTTGAAACTCTTTCAAGTTTTGTAATTACAGGTTTGTGTTTTTCATCGTATTTTAAAGTTATTGAAAGAACTTTGAATTTGCCTTCTTCTTTAACTTCATAATCAGTGATAAAACCTTCTGATTTTAATAATTTAGCCAATTCTACTTTCAATTTTGATGAAGGCATAGAAACAGTTTCGTGAGAAACTTGGCTAGCGTTTCTGATTCTTGTTAGCATATCTGCTATAGGATCTGTATTCATTTTTTCTCCTTTAATTCAGACTTACCCACAGTTCATAGGCAGTATCTGTTATCTATTACACCGCTTACCGAGCTAATTGTTGCCGTATATTTTTGTGGTCGAAAGTTTTTTCGCTTTTCTTACCCATTTCGTCCACTCCGGCGCCTCTCGGCAGTTCGGAACTGTAATCTTAAGTTATCATGAAATAATTCGTTTTACAAGTGATTATTTATAATTGGCTGAAAGTGTAACAAAATGTAACGATGAATATTTAATGAAGTATTTATTGAAAAAAATTACATAGTACTGTCAAACACATAATCCTAAAGTTATATTTGAATTTAACTATACAACAAAAGAACAAGTTATTAGAAACCTGTTCTCTTTGTTAAGCATAATTTAATAAACTACCAGCTTGCTTTTGTAACGCCAGGCAACAAGCCTTGGTGTGCCATTTTTCTTAAACAAATTCTGCATAAGCCGAAATCTCTGTGAAATCCGTGAGGTCTTCCGCATATGCTGCATCTGTTATGAAGTCTTACTGTCGGGTATTTACCTTGAGCAGCAAGCATTCTTCTTTTTTCTTCTTTGTTTATCATCGCCTTTTTAGCCATGAATTTCTCCTTTATTTTCTTTGTAATTATATTCTATGTCAGTTGTAATTCTGAATCAAGTCCAAAATTACTTTTTGAACGGCATACCGAGTAATCTTAATAATTCCCTTGCTTCATCATCTGTTTCTGCGGTTGTGATTACTGATACGTTCATACCTTTTACCAAATCAACTTCTTCATATGTGATTTCAGGGAAAAGGGCTTGTTCTTTTAAACCTAATGTATAGTTTCCTCTTCCATCAAAACTCTTAGAACTTACGCCTCTAAAGTCTCTGATTCTAGGTAAAACTACGCAAATCAACTTTTGTAAGAAATCATACATTCTTTCGCCGCGTAATGTAACCATTGCACCTACCGGCATACCTTCTCTTAATTTGTATGATGCAATTGATTTTTTTGCTTTAGTTACAACAGCTTTTTGTCCTGCTATCTTTGTTAATTGGGCTTCAATTGATTCTGCAATCTTAGAGTTGTGAGAAGCTTCACCTACACCCATATTAAGGACAATTTTATGAAGTTTCGGGACTTGATGATCGTTTTTGTAGCCGAACTTTTCTTTCAGTGCTGATTTAACTTCTGACTCATATTTTTTCTTTAAGTTTTCTGTTTTTGTCATTTTTCTTTTCCTTATATTAAGATGATTGGCGCAAAACCACTAGGTTTTCGTTACACATCTAACTGCTCACCACATTTTTTACAAACGCGAACTTTTTTCCCGTCAACCATGGTATGTTTAATTCTGGTTGGTTTTTCACAAGCAGGGCATACAACCATGACCTTTGATGAATCCATTGGTGCTTCCAGTTTTACCAATCCACCTTGAATTCCTGCGGCTGGCATAGGTTTTTGGGCTTTGGTAACCATGTTTATTCCTTCTACGGATACTTTACCTTCTTTTACATAGGCTTTCTTTATGTTACCTGTTTTTCCTTTGTCTTTGCCTGAAACCACGATAACACGGTCACCTGTTTTTACGTGCAAAGATTTTTTATTGTTGTCTTTCATTTTTTTTCTCCTGATTTCATGGACTGACCTTTCGGTCTATTACATGTTAAATTACTTCCGGTGCAAGTGAAACTATTTTCATATAACCTTTGTCCCTTAATTCACGGGCTACAGGTCCGAAAACACGTGTTCCTCT
>CALUQI010000037.1 GCA_944322875.1 Candidatus Gastranaerophilales bacterium | reverse complement strand
ATTAGGTTGATTTATAGGTTTGGAGGTTTTATGAAATCTTTTGGCAAAGTTAAATATCGTCGTTATGCTTTTACTCTTGCTGAAGTCTTAATCACTATTACAGTTATCGGTGTCGTTGCTGCATTAACTATTCCTAATTTGGTTAATAATTATCAAAATAAAGCTTGGAATACTGCTTCTGCCGTCTTTCAAAGAAAGCTCGGGGAAGCTTTAAAAGTTATGAATTCTCAAGGTACTCTTGCTGGGTATTCTTCTACTGAGGATTTTGTTAATGAACTTTCTAAACATATTAAGATTAACAAAATATGCAAAAATGACGAGATTACTTCATGCTTTGAAGATACTGTATTCTGGGGAAATGATAACAAAGAAATTGATATGAAGAAGATTAAATTAGCTGCAAATCTTGGACACAGTGAATGGATTACTAACACTTTAGGGGTTATGTTTGCAGATGGTGTCTCAGGTATTATTGCATACAATCCCGAATGTTCACAAGATCCCTACAGAACCGATGTTATAACTGTTTCTGATACAGGCATCGGAACTGATTGTTTAGCTATCTTATATGATACTTCAGGTTTTAAAAAACCTAATACGCAATCTAAAGATTTGAGAGGTTTAAATGTCTTAAGCCTCGACGGCGAAAGCTGTGTATATCAACTCCCTAACGGAACTTGTTATACAATGGCATTTCAACCAAAACCGCATATATGGAACGCATGTACAAGCGATTACACCTCAACAGATCCTGAAGATTTAGCATTTATGGCTCAATATAATATTCAAATAGGATGTTACCCCGGAAATGACTACTGGGCAGGAGCAGTAGAACAATGCGGCGGGACTGATAATATGCCAACATTCCAGCAGCTTAATGACTTAGGCAGTTATGTATATAACACTTCTATTTCAGGTACTGGCATCATTTATAACCTTACTCTTGATGAAAATAAACTTGCCGAATTAGGGATTCCTGTAGGTGTTTCTGTCTGGTCAAATCAAAGATTTTATGCTGATAGTGTTTATAGAAGGCAATATAGTAAAACAAATAGTCTTGCCAATGGACGAACTAAAAACGATTCTACTTTATATGCATTTTGCCTAGTCAAATAATAAGACTTTTTAAATAAACGGCTTGCTATATAAGCCGTTTATTTTAATAAAAAAAAGAGTCTTAAATTAAGACCCTTTGGAATAATTTTCATCATTCCTCGTAAATAGTGTGAAGTGTAGTGTGTGCTTAAAATTTCTTCTGATTCCTCAATTTTAAGCTTACCTCGTGTCTACATGTTTATTAAAAAATTTTTTTATATATAATTGCTATACTTTTAATATAAACACTGAGGTTTGTAATAAAAATTAACAAACCGGATAAAACCCTTTGTTTTTAGAAAAAAAACGGTTATTATAAAAGAGATAAAAGGAGAATTATGAACATACTTATTTCAAATGATGACGGAATCGCCGCTAATGGTATACGAGCTTTAACGGAAGAGCTTGCAAAATATCATAATGTATACGTTATAGCCCCTGATAGAGAACGAAGTGCTGCTGGTCATTCTTTAACCTTACATACTCCTTTAAGAGTTGAAGAGCTTGAAGAATCAAGATCAGGTGCAAAACGAACTTGGGTAACTAACGGAACTCCGGGTGATTGCGTAAAACTTGGAATTAATGCTATTTTATCTCCCGAAGAACAACCTGACTACGTTATTTCGGGTATCAATCACGGTCCTAACTTAGGTTCTGATATTCTATACTCCGGAACAGTAAGCTGTGCTATGGAAGGTGCAATGCTCGGAGTTCCAAGTATTGCTGTCTCACTTGCCAGTATGCACTGTGAATATGAAGATTTTCAATATTCTGCTAAATTCGTAGTTTCTCTACTTAAAAAACTAAAAGATTTTCAATTCCCACCAAAACTACTGTTAAATGTTAATGTTCCCGCTCTGGATGAGGATGATATCGTGGGCATCGCCATAACTGAACTTGGCAGAAAAATGTTTACCGACAATTATGAAAAAAGAATAGACCCAAGAGGCAAAGTTTATTATTGGATGGCCGGAGAACTTATAAGCGAACCCTCAACAGCCAATACTGATATAGCTGCTGTTAGAAATAATAGGATATCAATAACTCCTGTTACTTTTGAAATGACCAGAAAAGAAACTATGAATGACTTAAGCGGCATAATATGCAAAGGAGACAGTTGTAACTGGCTGTAGCTATTCAATAATAACTCGAGCAGGGAAATTGTTTTTTAACAACTCATTTGCGACGCTTTGTGCTGTTTCCTTAGATGAAAAAGATCCAACCTGAAGCGTGTATGCACTACCCATATTCTTAACAAATGGTTGAATGTTCATCCCTGACTCCATAATAATACTTTTGGCAACTTCCGCCTGTTCAGGAGTGGCATAGTATCCGACAACTACTTTTGCACTGATCGGTTGAGTTGCTTTTTTCTCCTCAACATTGGAAACATCACTACTATCAAGTGTTATTACATCAGAAGCTTCAGCATCTTTTGAAGATTGTTTCGGAATAATAACTTTCTCTTCCATCTCCGATGAAAAGGGATCATCCGAAATTTGAGTCCCGGAATCATTCGAGTTGTCTTCCATTTGTATAAGTTTTAACCTATCATCAACATTACCGCGAGTTAAATCGTCCTGGGAATATTCTGTGTTGTCACCTATCGACACATCTACATCCGGAGAAAGTTGTTTTGCCACACCCAAAAATATAAGAAGCATTACAAAAAATGCAGATACAAAAAGGATTAATCCTTCATTTGGATTGCTTTCTAATTTCTTCTTATATTCTTTGTAACTTAAATGCGAAGGTTTTTCATATTTTTCTTCATCTTCAAAAATCATTATCAAACACCTCTTACTTTTGTCGATGCCAAAATTATATCATCAAGCTCTTGTGAATATTTATCCATTATTTCCAATGCTAATTCTTTTATATTATTATAACCCAAATCATTTTCCAGCCCGCAAGCATTTACCGGAGCATCCTTTGAGTCTATGTTAATTCCTGTATGAATCAAAATAGATGTTAAAGATTTTGTTGCTATTGAAACCGTTAATTTCTTGCCGTCAACATACAAATCATCACCACTTCTTTTAATTTTATAACCCTGATTTTCTAATGCCTCTTTAATTATGCATATAAGCATTCGTTGTCTTAAAACACCTTCTGTTAAATCGACATTAAATTGTTCCGTTATAAAACTAAGCATATTTTTGCTGTATATCGGCTCGTTGTTGATAACATCTTCTATATCAACCATCTCTGACAAATTTACTTCACATTCACCTGAAAACGCCACTATTGAATCGCCTTGAAGCCTAAAATTCTTATATATCCAATGCGGCGACAACTGCCATCCTTCATATTTTATTTCATCATCAATATATAGTTTTTTCACTGAACCTCAAATAGTAATTTAATATATTTATCATC
This sequence comes from Candidatus Gastranaerophilales bacterium, assembly GCA_944322875.1. Lineage (GTDB taxonomy): Bacteria > Cyanobacteriota > Vampirovibrionia > Gastranaerophilales > Gastranaerophilaceae > SIG32. Next base: position 11,663 of record CALUQI010000037.1, on the reverse strand, counting down.
ATTATTTGCAATTAATGCATTCTTTAGTCTTGTGCAAGACTCACATTTCCCGCAATGCTTTTCAACACCCTGATAACAGCTTCGTACAAATTCTAAAGGTATTGAATTATCAAGCGCTTTTTTTACTATATCATTTTTATCATAATTTATCAAGGGTGCTAAAACTTTCGGGTGTTTTTTAGTAGAGTATTCAAATTCTAAATTTATTCGTTCTATAAATTCTTTAGTGTTGTCGGGGAAAGTTTCAGCTTCTTCCTTATTAGCACCTATGATGATGTAATCATAATTCTCCGCATCAGCAAAACTGGCTGCAATATTTAAAAAAAGTCCGTTTCTGTTTGGAACCCATACAGAATCAGATGTCTTCTGTATACCAACAGGAATTGCAACATCTGAAACTAATGCTGTATGTGTGATAGACCTTAACCAGTCTAATTTTATTACCTTGTGCCTGAGGTTATAATAATTACATATCATTTCTGCAGCCTTTAACTCATTGTCTAGGGCTTTTTGTCCATAGCCAAATGTTAAGGCTGTCTCTATATTATATTTTTCCTTTAAAAGTCCTAGGCTTACTAATGAATCTAATCCTCCTGAAAGTAAAATTATTGATTTAGCCATCTTCATATTCCTCTATTAAAGCTTTTGCTTCCTCTTTTAAGCTTTTTTCATATGTAGGCAAACTTATGACTTCATCTAAAATATCTCTACCTTCAATATTGTATAAAGCAATCAATGCGTTCTTTCTTACTTCTTCATCTCTGTCCGCAAGACACGTTTTTATTGCATTCGAGGCTTGAGGATGAGTGCTTTCCATTAATGCTTCTATTGCGTTAATCCTAACCTGAACAGACTCATCATCTAAAGAAGATTTTAATGCATGAAATACTCTGTCACTGTCATCTAACCTTAATTTTGTTAAAGCTTCAATAACCCGTTCTTTTAAAAAAGTAAATTTGTTCATCAATCCTTGTTTTGTCTCTAAAATGCTTACAAGAGGATCTATTGCCCTTAAATCCCCTATAAGTCCAAGTGCTGATGCGGCAGACTCTCTAAGATAAATCGATTTTTCACTTTCGTCTTTAACCACATCTATCAAAGGAGCAACAGCAAATCTGTCACCTATTTTCCCTAAAGAATCTGCACAGGCCAATCTAACCCTGTAATGTTCATCTTTATTGTTCAAACAATATAAAAGCGGAGTAACAGCCTCCGTATCTTTATAATTCCCAATTGCTTTTGCACACATTACACGAACATTTGTATACTTTTCCTGCAAGGATGTATCATCAAAAATAGGTTTCATTAAAAGTAAATCTATTATTGAATTTAATGTCGATTTATCCCTGAATCTGTCTGCAAAACGTATTGTTTGCATAAGAATATCCGGATTTTTACTTTTTGACAATATGTAATTGTATATCTCTACCAGATCTTCTTTGGAATATTCATCGTCTAATGCCGCTATGTTATTAATAACCGCACCTATATCAGTTTCATCAAACAAATTACATTTTTTTGCAATTGCATTGAAATCCAACATAAAATCTTCCTAAAATAAACATACTATAAAAACCTTCCGGTGACAATTAATAAATGAAAGAACCTCATTTTGAGGTTCTTTCATTTATTATTTTGATTCTTTGTTTTGTATATTTTCTTTTTCTGCATTTTTCTTATGTATCCAAGCACCAATTTTATTTGCAGGTTTCATTACAAGAACCGGAACTACATATCTGTATACCATTCCGAATACAAACAATGATTTCAAAACGCCCATTCCGTCAATTAAAGTCGTTAGTCTCTTGTTTTTTAATACATCTAAATTGAAATCACGAATATTTTTATACGGAACTGCCATTTCTGCATCTACATGCTTCAAGTTCGGTCTTCTTAAACCTTTATAAGATCCGTCTTCTAAAGATTTTTTTATTTTTTCATTTAGTCTGTCAATTCTTTCATTCTTTATGTCGAACCAATTCCCCATAAATTCATTTAAATGTTTAGGATCCCAATCCCCAAATGTCCTTGCCCTTTTGGCTTTGGGATTATCCAAAATATAATTCGCTACAAAACGTGTTGTAACACCATCCCACCAATTTGCAAGTTTATTATCTGCAAGATAAGAACCTGCCGTTGAAATCATCCAGGTTAATACATCATTTAAAGCTAAAGTTTTACGCTTTTCAGGGTCCAATTTGTCATTTTGTAATGTTCTTACAGTATACATTCCTGATATTAATGTTGCACCTATCGCTGACATGTGAGTTGTCATATTTTTGACATTTCTGGTTTTTTCCAGAAACTTCTTTGCAAAATTACTTCTGTAAAATCTTACATAATAATTGTTTGCAATACCTTCCGTTACCTTATCATAACGTTCTGCAACAGGTTTGAATAATTTTGATACAACTTTCGGCTTTCCTGCAAAAGAGGTCTGTCCTAAATTACTATTATTTACATTTAAGGAAACTTGCATTATATATTCCCTCCTTTAAATTTTGCAAAAACAGGATGACTTACAAGATTTTTAGAATAATCATCCACTACTTCCTGCTGAGGTTTTACTTGATTTTTAGGTTTTTTCTCCCAACCAAAAACGTATTTTAATACCGGAGGTATTAACGCAATCGTCATCATTGCCTTTGGAACACCCAGAATAATTGAATCCGGAATCATTTGAGCAACTTTACTTATATTTTTATAAGGTTTAGATTTTTCTAGTTTTCTCTTTCCAATTTCTTTAACACCTAACAAATCTTCTAATCCGCTTAGGTATTTTTTAGGATCATTCTTTATTTTTTTGAATGCTTTATCAAATGGCGCCATAACAATTGAAGAAACAACAAAACCTATGACCGCAGATGATATAGCGTGAGCTGCAGCATACATACTGTCTTCACGGTCGTTTTTGCCGGCCATTGCCATGTTTGTAGCAGGTCTCAATACACCTGCCACGACAAGTGCAACAAGCGCTTGAGCAACTACTGTTTTTTCTTCAAATACTTCTAATAACTTCTTAAATTTCTCTGATCCTAAAATTTTGTCGGAAATAGTGTTTCCAAGATTATTGAAAACTTTAGCGGCAGCCTCGCTCGTTTTTTTACTCGCTCCGCTGCCGCTAAATGCTACTTCATATCCTTTGTTATTATTTTCACGCAATCCCGCACCATACATCTTCTCAATACTCGCAGGATTTTCGCTGACCGAATGATACCCCTGCTTGAGCGACATATCATGATGTTGTAATAAATTAACTTTCATATACCACCAATCAAATTTACTGTCCGTACAATCATTCTAAAACAAAACAAATAAAATTTTGCTTGTAAATCGAAAAAATTTACAATTGATTTTATTTTTAAGGTGAACGTCAAGCCTGGAGCGAAAATTTGTGCTTAACAAATGGTGTTTATAAAACACTATTTGTTAAATTTTATAAATCTAATCCTAAATCCAGTGTTGGAGCTTTTGCAACAATAGCACTGGAAGATATAATATCAACACCGGTAGATGCAATAGAATTAACTGTATCAAGATTTACATTACCGCTTGCTTCAACTATGGCCTTATGATTGATAATTTGACATGCTTTTTTCATTTTTTCTACAGACATATTATCAAGCATGATAATATCTGCACCTGCTTGAACCGCTTCTTGAACCTGTTCTAATGTATCGCATTCTACTTCAATTTTGTGTGCATGCGAAATATTTTCCCTTAATTTTCTTACGGCGTTAGTAATTGAACCTGCTAACTTTATATGATTATCCTTAATCATGGCACAATCTGAAAGATTAAATCTGTGAAGTGCACCTCCTCCTGTTTTTACGGCATATTTTTCAAATATTCTAAAATTAGGAGTAGTTTTTCTGGTATCAACAATCTTGGCAGGATATTCGCCTATTGCTTTTTGATATTTAGAAGTTTCTGTGGCAATTCCTGACATTCTTTGGATATAATTGAGTGCTACTCGTTCACCCATTAAAAGATATTTTGCCGGACCTTCTATATCCGCAATCTTCGCACCTGCAATTATTTCATCACCATCTTTGTAATAGAATTTTATCTTTATATCTTTTGAAAGTATTTCATAAACCGACTTGAATACGCCTGAACCACATAAAATCCCCGAACTTCTCGTGTTTAGAAATCCCTTTAAGTAATCATCGTCTTCGGCAAGATTTTCCGTCGTAATATCACCAAAACCTATATCCTCATTTAATGCCGATTTAATGTGTTCATTTACATATAAATTATTTAACAAAACTTAATTCCCCTTCATTCTTTGTTATTAAACTATGTTCAGCAGTCTCTAATGTATTTGTATAATCTAATCTGTAATGTGCCCCTCGCGATTCTTTTCTTTGCAGTGCAGAATTTATAATTAACCTTGCAACCTGGAGCATATTTTTAAATTCATATTCTTCTTTGTTGAGACATTTTGTACTCCGAGGAAATTTCTTTGAAAGATTCTTTATATCTTCCAATGCTGAAATCAATCCTTTTTCATCACGCAATATCCCGACTCCACGCCACATTATTTCCTGCAACTCGTGTTTTAATGATTCTATATCAATATTATCCATTAATAATTCTTTTGAATATTTATCAACAACCCGTTTTAAATCTTGATCTATTTGTTTCGGAGTTTTAATTTCAATATCCTTAAGATAATTAGCTACCTCATAGGCACAAACAACACATTCCAAAATAGAATTACTTGCAAGTCTATTACCTCCATGCAATCCTGTAGAAGCAACTTCTCCTATGGCATAAAGACCAACAATTGAAGTTTTTCCGTTTAGTTCGGTTTTTACACCGCCCATGGAATAATGGGCTGCAGGCGCTACCGGAATAAAATCGTGTGCAATGTCAATATTATTCTCAGAACATATTCTGGAAATATTAGGGAACCTTTCTGCTAATTTTTCTGCCGAAATACAAGTTGCATTAAGATATACATGATCCAATTTTTTTTCTAACATTTCGTTATAATTAGCACGTGTCACAATATCACGAGGAGCCAATTCCTTATTTTCATGATATTTGTACATAAATTCTATTCCGTCAGAGTCAACTAACTTAGCACCTTCACCTCTTACAGCCTCAGATATTAAAAACCTATTTTCGCCTCCATCAATTGCAAGAGCTGTTGGGTGAAACTGTATGAATTCTAAATCTTGCAATACTGCCCCGGCATTGTACGCAAGTGCTATACCATCGCCGGTTGCCACTGCTGGATTTGTAGTATATTTGTACAGCTGTCCTAATCCTCCGGTCGCTAAAATTACAGCCGAACTGTATATAGTTTCATATTCTTCAGTTAAATCATTAAATACTATTAATCCTTTACATTCTCTTTTAGAATTTACTAAAAGCTCAATTGCTATAGTCTGTTCATAAATATCTATATTTTCATTTGCCGAAACCTTTTGGGTAAGTGCCTGTTCAATCATTCTGCCGGTAGCATCGCCTCCACAATGTAAAATCCTATTTACACTATGGGCTGCTTCTTTCGTAAAACATAAATTGTTATCTTTATCCCTATCGAATTCCACACCAAAATTTAATAAATCCTTAACAATAGTATCTGAATGTTCTGATATAAACTTTACTGTATTAAATTCACTTAAACCTGCTCCCGCTTTTATGGTATCCGATATATGAGATTCAGTAGTATCAAACTTATTTTCCTTCAAAACTGCAACCATACCTCCCTGGGCATAGCGCGAATTACTTTCTCCTAATTTCGATTTTGTTATCAAAAGTATACCGTCAGAAAGTTTCATCTGCTGTTCTAATTTCAATGCAGCGTACAAACCAGCAATTCCACTACCTATTATTACTACAGAATACTTTGAATATTTCATTGTAACTTATACCTTTCTTATCAACTTACATTCTAACTTAAAGATAATTATTTTTCTACCCTAATAAAACCTATTTTTATTTATGGATTAAAGTTTCATTAAAATTTAGTAAAAAACATAAAATCCCATTTTAATACAAATTATGTTTCACAAAATTAAAAACAAAATATAGTCTTACCACTTTAATATTAAGGGGTTAAATGCATTCAAGGTTATATAAATAATGACAATGAAGACTGAAATTTACGGAGGAGATATGGTAAAAGCAAATATAAAAATATTACTTGTAGAAGATCATAAACTTATGCGTGTAGGGCTTAAATCATTATTCGAAGAACTTGATGAAATGGAAGTTTTCTCAGAAGCCCAAACAGGAAAAGAAGCTATCGAAAAGTATAAAATAGTCCATCCAGATATAGTATTGATGGACATAGGGCTACCAGATATATCCGGAATAGAAGCAACAAAAAAAATACTTGAAATGAACAGTAATGCAAAAGTAATTATGCTAACTTCACACATAAGCGAACAAGAAGTTTTAGACTCACTGCATGCAGGAGCTTGTGCATATGTAATGAAAGATATCAATATGGAAATATTAAGGATGATTATTAAAACAGTCAGAGATGGTGCAATGTGGCTTGATCCTCAAGCAGTGCCAATATTACGAGAAAAAAATTGCGGAGTAATTCCGCCAAGACAAATGTCAAGAGCTATGTTTAAAGAACAGCACGCTAATTTAACCCAGAGAGAATATGAAGTTCTGAAGCTTGTGGTAGACGGCAAATCCAATAATGAAATTGCACAAGAATTAACGATTTCGGAACATACCGCAAAGGCCCACGTTTGTAATATAATTCAAAAACTTGTGGTAGATGACAGAACACAAGCCGCAGTTAAAGCATTGAAAGAAGGTCTGGTTTAAAAAAGAATATGATATAAGATAATAATATATCATAAATCATTGTTAAGTTATATTAAAAAAAGATTACCTCAATGGGCTATTTTATTGTTACAAAATTCTATTTTGTATAAAATTATCTTATAGGTTAAATTATGTCAGATAATCAAAATAATAAAATAGAATTTCCTGTTGATCTGGTATATTTATGGGTTGATGGTTCGGATAAGGAATGGTTGGCGAAAAAGCAGCTTTATCTCAAAACTTCCGAGAAATTTTTAAAAGAGGAAGCTGTCGCCGAATGCCGCGCAAAAGATAACGACGAATTAAAAATGTCCTTAAGGTGTGTTGAAAAATACCTGCCATGGATAAATAAAATCTTTATCGTAACAGACAACCAGATTCCCAAATGGCTTGATACAACAAATCCTAGAATAAAAGTAATTTTCCATAAAGATTTTATACCGGAAAAAATTCTGCCTACATTTAATTCCTCGGCAATAGAGTTATATTTACACCTTATTCCTGGATTATCCGAACATTTTTTATATGCAAATGATGATATGTTTATAAATTGTAAACTTTCCCCTGAATTTTTCTTTACATCAGACGGAAAGCCTATTATCAGAATGCAAAAATCTCTTTGTAAAAAACTTGCATCAAAATCTACCTATTCATATATGGTACTTAAAATGCAAGAATTAATCAATAAACGTTTTGGCAAATATTATAACTTTGAACCTCACCATAACATAGATTCATATACAAAAACCATTTGCCTAAAATGTGAACAAGAATTTGCAAAAGAATACAAAACTCGCGAACAATACCGTTTTAGGGCAGATGAAGATACACATCGTTCAATAATTTCATACTATGCACTTGCAACGGGACAGGCAAAACTCAAAGTAATCCCGCGGACTGATTTTCATCTTCCGTTTGGTACAACTTTTTTTAACAAACTAACAGGTCGTTATGGTGTTGATTCAAAATATTTAGGTATTGAAAAAAGCGATCTTGAAAAAAGATTTTATTACGTTAATCCGAAATTATTCTGCTTTAATGATAATGACAGAGCCGCGGAATTCGACAGAATTAACGCAAAAAAATTTTTAAAAAAACTTTTACCTGAAAAATCTTCTTTTGAAAAAGATGTTGAAAATCCGCTTATTTCAATAATTGTTCCGGTTTATAACGTTGAAAAGTATCTTAGACAATGTCTTGAAACTCTTATAAATCAAACTTATAAAAATATTGAAATAATCTGTATAAACAACGGTTCGACAGACAAATCATCTGAAATCCTTGTTGAATTTACGCAAAAAGACAGCCGTGTAAAAATAATTACTCAGGAAAAATCCGGAGTTTCGACAGCACGAAACAGCGGACTGAAGATTGCATCGGGTGATTATATAATGTTTGTCGATTCAGATGATTGGACTGAAATTGATGCCTGTGAAAAACTTGTATCTGAAGCACAATTAACCGGAACTGATGTAGTTTTATTTTCACACTACGACGTATTTCCGAACAGTAAAAACTTATACGATATTTCAAAAAACTGCAAAAAGTCTTATTATAAATTTGATAATATTGACGATTATATTAAAAATATAATTTATGCACCCGGAATTCTGTGTGATAAATTTTACAGAAAAGATTTCATTAAAAATATTACATTCATTTCGGGTCTGGCACAAGCGGAAGATATGCTTTTCTGGTTTGAGGTTCTTTATAACAAACCGGCGATATCAGTCCTTAATAAGCCTTTGTACAATTATCGGAATATTAGCGCATCAAGCATTCTAAACACTTTTGAAAGCTCAATAAAAAAGTACGACAAAACATACGAATTACTCAAGCAATCAAATTTATTTAAAAATGCATCAAAAGAGGGTCAAATGTATTTGACAGACAAATGTATGAATTACTTTTGCTGGATGTGGGTTAAACACAAAAACAAACGCGATATAATTTTTGCCGAAATTCAAAAATATCTGAAAGAATATGATAATTTTGATAAAATTTCAGTAAAGAATCTCACAAATTATAAAAAACTGCAAAAAATAATCAAATCCTATAAAAACCGTAAGTTTAACGAATTTGTCGGAAAGATTTTTTCAATAAGAAATGATGCCGCGAGAGAGTACAAAATAATCACTCTTTTGGGATTAGAATATAAAAAGCCTATAGCACAGAGAGGGAGTATAAATTGAAATTTTTAGAAAAAATATTCAGTCTCACACGAGAACGAAACCAAAAAGTTCTAACCATTTTCGGGCTAAGAATTGAGTTGTTAAACAAAAAAAGAAAAATCAAATATCTGGATTGGATGCTTGAAAAAAACGCACAAAAAGTATCAGATGATTTTATACCAATGACTGACAGACCAATTAATACAAAAAATATAAACACTAAACTTATTGCGTTTTATTTACCGCAATTCCACAGTATCCCATTGAATGACAAATCATTCGGCATAGGTTTCACGGAATGGACAAACGTAACGAAAGCAATTCCGCATTTTATAGGTCATAATCAGCCTCATTTACCTTATGATGTCGGGTTTTATGATTTATCCAAACCCGACGTTATGTACAGACAGATTGAACTGGCAAAAATGTACGGAATATATGGTTTTTGTTTTCACTATTACTGGTTTTCGGGCAAGCGATTACTGGAAAAACCTATTTTCAATTATCTTGAAAATAAAGACTTAGATTTACCGTTCTGCTTTTGTTGGGCTAATGAAAATTGGGCAAAGTTGTGGGATGGCGGCAATAAAGAAGTTATTATGGAACAAAAATTAGAGAATGATGACGGGATAAAATTTATTAACGACATTATTGAATTTTTTAAAGATGATAGATACATAAAAATAAATAACAAACCTCTTTTGATAATATATCGAGCCTTATTATTTGACAAAGATAAGCTTAAAAAATTTATCTCACAATTAAAAAGCGAAATCAAAAAGCACGGATTTGAAGATATTTATCTTTGCGCGGGGAGAATATTTAATAAAGAAGATGAAGAAATATTTATTAAAAACGACTATGACTTTGATGCATTGGTAGAATTCCCGCCACATTACTATTTTTTCCAAAACAAAGCTCAAACAAAAAAAATGAATGTATATGTCAACAGTAATTTTAATGGTAAAATATTTGACTTTGGTAAATGGTTAAAAAAGAAAGAATATCTTGAACCTGTCCCATACAAAGTTTTTAAAGCAGTGTTTCCAAACTGGGATAATACCGCAAGAAAAGCATATTCAAATGCATATGTACTACAATCATCCCCACAAGAATACAAAAGTTGGCTTACAGATGTTGTAAATTGGACAAAAATCAATCAAAAACCTGATGAACAATTTGTATTCATAAATGCCTGGAATGAGTGGGGAGAAGGTGCGCATCTTGAACCAAGCCAAAAATATGGTTACGCGTATTTACAAGCCACAAAAGAATCCTTAGAGGAAAATTATGAATAAAAAAAGATTTTGTATATGTGTCTTTTGGGAAAAAGACGGAATAATCAGGGACTATTTTTCCTATTATCTGAAAGGTCTGCAAGAAGTTGCCGAAAAGATTCTTGTTGTTGTCAATGGCAAAATATCCACTGAAAGTAGGAATTTGCTTGACAAAATGGGTATTGACCTTTTAATTCGAGAAAATAATGGACTTGACTTTTGGGCTTACAAGGCCGGTATTGAAGCTACAGGCTACGAAGAACTTTCAGGATATGATGAATTAATCCTCACAAACTGCACCTGCTACGGCCCGATAAGACCGTTTTCCGAAATGTTTGAAGAAATGGAAAAACGGGACTGTGATTTTTGGGGAATTACAAAACATCCTGAAATTAAAACATGTTTCAGAGTAAATTCAAAGAAAAAAGTAAAACTCTTTGAACACATCCAATCATATTTTATGGTTTTCAAAAATTCTATGTTTACCTCAAAAGATTTTAAAAATTATTGGAAACATTTGAAAAAGGTGCACAACTTTGAAGAAGCTGTTGCATACAACGAAATTACTTTTACAAAATATTTTAAAGATAAAGGATTTAAAGATGATTCTTACATTGATATGAGCTCACATGACAAATTAGTTGATAATGTCATGCTTGTAACTGATAAGCTGCTTGACAAATTACCCGTTATAAAACGAAAAGCAATATGCGGAGAGTTTGATAAATTATTTTCAAGACAATTAATCAGTAAAAGTACGCAAATTATCAAATTTTTAAAAGATAATACAAATTATGATATTAATATGATTTATCAAGATATTTTAGCAACAAAGCCTATGTCAGAAATTAAAACAAATTTAAACTTAAATTATGTTCTGTCATCTGAATATTCTGAAGAGAATTATGATAATAACAACAAAATTGCGTTAATTATGCATATATATTATGAAGATTTGATTGATTACTGTTTAAAATATGCATTATCAATGCCCGCAGGTACAGATATATACATAATCAGCAGTAAAAAATCAGTCCTTGATATATGTAAAGAAAAAAGCGGCATATTATCCGGATATAAAATCTTTTATAGAGAAAAAAATAACCGCGGCAGAGATGTTTCGGCATACCTTGTTACCTGTGCGGATGTATTTGAAAACTATGATTACATTTGCTGCATGCATGATAAAAAAACTTCAACTCAGCAATTTGGCATAACCGGTGAAGAGTTTTCTTATCACTGTTTTGAATGCAACTTAAAATCAAAAAATTATGTGCAAAATATAATTAATTTACTGGACAATATTCCTGAACTCGGGTTATTAACACCGCCAACTATTGAATGTAAATTAATGCCTGTAATAGGGAAAGAAATTATATCCAACGGTGATTATTTATTGAAATTATATGAAGGTTTA
>CALUQI010000036.1 GCA_944322875.1 Candidatus Gastranaerophilales bacterium | reverse complement strand
GTTAGCGAAATATCTCAATAAAAAGATTCTTCGGAGGAAAGGACTCAGAATGACGGGCTTTTATAGTATCAGTGGAATTTGCTACATAAGTCCCAATAAAAAATGCTTGACACTAAATTTTTTTTTGAATATAATCATTTATACAAACACGTGCCGGTATAGCTCAATTGGCAGAGCAACGGTTTTGTAAACCGTAGGTTGTAGGTTCGAGTCCCATTACCGGCTTTTTTAATGAAAAAGTAACTCATGCAAGTCTTTCGATAGAAAGTAAGGCAGACTTTAATAAAAGAACACCAAAACTACTTGCCGCTGAGACTCTTTCAAAAGTATTACTCAAGCCCTTGTGGCTCAGAGGTAGAGCACTCCCTTGGTAAGGGAGAGGTCACGAGTTCAAGTCTCGTCAAGGGCATTTTTGAAAATTGAATGGGTAGGTGCCCGAGTGGCTAAAGGGAGCAGACTGTAAATCTGCCGTCGCGAGACTACGGTGGTTCGAATCCACCCCTGCCCACCATAATTCTACTTGAATGTATTTAAAATTATTCAAAATCGGATGTTTATATCCGATTTTTTTATTTGACTGTAAAAAACAAAATATTTAACAACAGATTTATAATTTGTTATAAAAAAGATTTGCTGTATAATAAGAATATGAAGAAGTCAGAACTTATTAAACTATGTTTGATTTCAGATGATGCAATTGAAACCTATCCGTTTAAAGACGACAAATACTGTGAAATCCCGATTTTACGACACAAAAGCAACGGTAAATGGTTTGCACTTATATTTTACCTTGATAAAAAATTGTATATAAATTTAAAGTGCGATCCGCATCATTCAGCAATTTTAAGGGATTTATATCCGTTCATAACATCCGGATGGCACATGAATAAAGTCCACTGGATAAAAGTTGAGACAAATAAAGCACCGGTTAAGATGCTCAAAGAACTTATTGAAGAAAGTTTTGAACTGACAAAATAAAACCTCCCTTAAAAAGAGAGGTTTTATTTTATCTAAGATTTTTCCGCATGTTACAACATGGTTTTTCTTAATTCTACAGCTGATTTAGGACTCAAGTAACAAGGAGCAATATCAAAGACCGTTTTGCAGCCTTTTTGTCCCTCATTATAAAGTCTGAAAGCTGCCCTTGCATAAGCTAATAAAACACTTGAAGTAAATCCAGGGTTTGAATCAAGTTTTAAGCTATATTCAATGATATGTTTTTCTTCTTTATCAAAACCGGTAACACCACTTCTTAGAACAAAACCACCGTGGGGAATTCCGCTATGATTTTTCTTTAAGTCTTCTTCTGTGATAAAGTGGACTGTTGTATCATAGTCAGAAAAATAATTTGGCATAGTAACAATTTCATGTTCAACTTGTTTCGCATCAGCACCATCTTCTAATACAACATAGCATTCTCTTGTATGTTTTTCACGAGTAGAAAGTACTGGATTTTCACCATTTTTGACAGATTGAAGCGCCTTTTCTACAGGAACTGTGTATTGTTTGGCATCTTTTACACCATTAATGCGTCTTATTGCATCAGAATGACCTTGGCTAACACCTCTACCCCAGAAAGTATAGTCATTACCCTCAGGCAAAATAGCATTAGCATACATTCTATTCAAAGAAAACAAACCAGGATCCCAACCAACAGAAATAATTGCTACCTTGCCGCCTTCTTTTGCTGATTTGTCAACATTTTCGAAGTGTAAAGGGATATTTGCATGAGTGTCAAAACTATCGATTACATTGAACATTCTTGCATACTTTGGAGTTTGTTCCGGCAAATCGGTTGCACTCCCGCCGCATAAGATTAAAACATCTATTTTATCTTTCCAACTTTCTATTTCATCTACACTGAGAACTCTGGCAGAATCTGTATTTATCTTAATTGAATTCGGATTTCTTCTAGTAAAAACAGCTGCAAGTTCCATGTCAGGGTTTTGTCTTATTGCACTTTCGACACCTTTACCCAAGTTTCCATAACCTAAAATACCAATTTTCATAAATGCACCTCTTTCGTGTAAAAATAACACTTAAATATAACATGAAAAAATGCACTCATCAAAAATATTAAGAAAAATTACTCTTCAATTAAAATATTATCTTGAGCGGAAGCAAAAATCCCCAAAATATGTTGTTCTTCAGCGTTGAACAAAGTGTCACGAACAAATTTGTTTTTTGCAGGACCTCCAAAAACACTATTCAACTTCTCCGTATCGGCAACTTTAGAGGTTTTAGAGACTTCATTAGTACCTACCAATTTTCCAATATTGTTTACGTTGAACTCCATAGAGATATCCTTTCATCTTTACGCTTATTTTAACGGCAAACTGGTAAAAAAACTTTAAATAAAATGATAAAAATATTAACTAATGTTTACAATCAATTGCGATGGAATAAATTTAAATGTAATATTAAATAGTAGCAGGTTTATATAGGAGAGTTTATATGAAAAATTTATTTAAAGGACTATTGTCTTTATTGGCACTGTCTCTTACTGTAGTTGCAGCAGGAGCATTTCCCGACGTATCAGACGATTATTGGGCAGCACCTCAAATAAAATTATTAACAGAACAAGGCGTAATTGTAGGTTATCCGGACGGAACATTTCAACCTGATCAAAATGTAACAAGGGCTGAATTCGCATCAATGGCCATAAAGGCGCTTGGTCAAGAACATACAAAGGTTGCTCAACCTGTCAATTTCACAGATATTACTAAGGACTACTGGGCCTATGACGCTATTCAAAAAGCACTTTACTTTGAACTGGTATCAGCGGATGGAGAAACTTTCAGACCTGAAGATTCAGTATCACGAGCAGAATCTTTAGCAGTTGCAGTTAACGCACTAACCACAGAACAGATAAGCGTTCAAAAAGCACAATCGGTTCTTGAAAAATATTACATTGATGCGCACAGTATTCCTGAATGGTTTATAATACCTGCGGGAAAAGCTGAAATTTTAGGTATGATGGTTATAATGCCAAGTGCTGACAAGGCAAAAATTGAAGCAGACAGACCGGCAACCAGAGCAGAAGTTGCCGCAATATTATTCAAAATGATGGAACAGGCAAAACTTAACCCTAATGCCAAATTAGCTGAAGCAATGAGGAAAAAAACCGGTGAAGGATACGTAATAGAAAACGCCACTGTACAAGGAAGTATCGGAACAATACCTGCAGGCGCAGTTGTTCCTGTTCAACTTACTAAATATATAAGCTCACAAACTTCTGAGCCCGGTGAATTATATATGGCAATTGCATCTGAAAACTACATAACTAAAGATAAATTCATACTTGTAAACAAAGGTGCCACATTGAAGGGACAACTTATCGACGTTAGACCCGGAAAATGGTTTGTAAGAAATGGTGTTCTTGTTTTAGAAAATTCATTAATTACAACAAACAATGATCAAACAGTTAATTTTGAAGGTACATCAAACATAAAAAAAGAAAGAAATTGGTTTATGAAATTTGTAAGATTTTGTTTTAAAGGCGAAAAATTAGATGTACAATCTGAAGGAACTGTTAACCTTGAATTATTAAAACCAATCAATGTTGATTTGACAAACGGTTGGATTATAGAACAATAAGCAAAAAGAGCCCTAAAAGGGCTCTTTTTTTTAAATTTTATTCATCGTAAAATCCTATTTTTATAATATTCTTACCAAATTTACTTTCCAATCTATCAAAGCATTTTGACAATTTATCTTTTTTATTTTCTTCTTCTTTATCAAAAAATAACGACAATTGTTCCTCTTTATTGGAACGCAAACTTTCTAAAACAATTCCTGTACTACGATATAAAACATCTGAAGAATAAATATTATTTAATAGTGAAAATGCTATATCCGATATCTCAGGTTCAAATGATGTAGGTATTGATAAAATATGCTTATCATAGATAACCCTGAAATCCTTTGTTCTGAGCATCACTCCTATAACAAATGCTTTACTGTCTATTTTACGCAACTTGCGACAAGCAGAATGTATGTGATAATTAAGTTGATTTTTTATAAAATTTAAATCTGATGTAAACAAACCAAACGCACTGGTTTTTTGAATGGATTTTGGAAGTTTTTCTTCATTTACAACAGGTGAAACTATTTCACCGAGCAATTCATGTTTCATCTCAACAGCTCGAATTCCTACCAATTTACTCAGCCAAGCATCCTCCTTTTCAATTAACTTTGAAGCTGTATAAATCCCGTTTTTTTTAAACAAGGTAGTTAAGTTCTTCCCAATACCCCAAATTTCTTCTATATGAGTTTTTTGGAGTTCCTGATGAATTTTTCTTTTCCCAATCAAATACACTCCTGTTTCATTTTTTTTAGCCTTATCTGATGCTAACTTTGCTAGAGTTTTACTTGAACTTACACCTATAGAAACTGGGATATCAACCTTTTCTTTAACGAGATTTCTTATATGAAGTGCAAGATCAAGGTAATTCTTTTTATACAATTTCTTTAACCCGGTTAATTCTATAAACGCTTCATCAACAGAATAAACCTGAACTTTTGGGCTGAAATCTCTTAAAACACTCATAACTTCATCAGATATTTTGGCATATAAATCATGATGACAAGACACATAAATCACTTCAGGGAACTCAACTTTAGCCAAAAAATACGGCTGTCCCATTCTTACTCCGATTTTCTTTGCCTCTTTTGAACGTGAAATAACACAACCATCTTTATTTGACAATACGCATACAGGTTTACCTTTTAAATTCGGGTCGACCTTTTGTTCACAAGAAACAAAAAATGAATCACAATCTACGAGTGCAATAACGTTCATGATAATATTATATGCAGATTACAATTATATGCAAAACATTATTTCTAAAATTGATTCAGTTAATCGTTTTTAAACTATAATTTCTTTTTCATGAGAATATGTTACATAACCCAATTTAGATTTTGGAGGTTTTTTAAGATATTTAGCAAACGTATATATAATACCGACTTTGGATGAATCAACACCTAATGAATATTCCTTTGCTAGTTTTGCACACATTGAAATAAGCTTTTCATCTTTGATATCAGAACGCAAAAGCACATGTGAACCTGCACAATCACGGGTATGAAACCAAAGATCATCAGATTTAGATAATTTAGAAACTATATAATCATTTTGTTTGTTGTTGCGTCCGATATAAATAACATAATTTTCACCCTTAATTTCTTTTGGCAAATTCAATGTTTTTACTGTTTTTAATTGTTTTTTATCCGGTTCAATTTCTTGAGAAATAAAGTTCAAATCATCCATATTTACTGCATTATTAATTGAATATAAAAGCTGTTCCAAATATATCTTTTCCTGATTAAATCTATCAATTTGTTCTGCTTGTTTTTTACTTGATACTTTAGTTTTATTATACATATTATAATACTTTACTGCATTTTCTTTAAGTGTCAGTGCCGCATCAAGAGGGATTGAAATCTGCTTATTATTCTCATAATCATATACACAAATTTCTTTTGAAAAATCCGTATTGTCATAAATATTAGCAATAATTAAATCAGCATATAACCGAAATTTATCGTAGTCATTTGAAATTACAAATTGTTTTAAAAGTTTATCCAACGAGTTACACACTTTTTTTAAATGTTTTTCAACAGAATGAGCATAACTATCTTTTAATTTAATAAACTTGTCAGTACAAATAAGATTAGCGAAATAATTATCAATATTTGAATTAACTTCACCTTTAATATTGGATATAGAATCGGCAGAAACGTACCAGAAATCATTTTGTCTTTTAGGATAAACATACGGCAATCCGCCGGCCATTTCTCTTTCACGACTTTTCTCCGCTCCCACATTGTGAGCACAACCCAGTATCAAATTTGTATCATGGTTATACAAAATAACGTTTGAGTGTTTGCCCATTAATTCAATTGCAAGACATAAATATATTTTTTCTGAAAGTTCATTATATGTTTCAATATAAAACTCCAGAATTCTTTCATATTCAGGCTGAACAACCTTTGCAACAAGAGAATTCTCTAAATATTTCCTCAAAAGCATGCAAAACATAGGAGGTTTGGAAGGAATTTCGATAAATCTTTTTTTCTCATTTTCTTTTGAAACAAAACACAAATGGAAAAACTGAGGATTAATATTAATATATAACTTTCTGACATCACCACGATTTCTAAAAGTCAGCAAGAACTCTCTTCTTGTCGGCTGTTGAATTTTTTGGATTCTGGCACCAATCAAGAATTCTTCATTTTCTGCAAGCCAAGATTTTAAAGTTACACTATCAAACATCACCATAACAATATAATATAACAAATTAAAATAAAAAACTCTAAACAGGTTTACAATAATAAAAACAATATCAATCATTCAATATACCGTATCAGAGTATGGCTTACCGTTTAGTACAGAATTAATATTGACCAAACATAATAGAAATGATAAAATTGGCACAAAGGAGAAAATTATATGTTAGCATGGGAAATCTGGGCGGGCTTAGGACTACTGTTTTTGATTTTGGAAATGACAACTCCGACGATGTTTTTCCTAAATTTTGCGGTAGCAGCATTCATAACAGCCATTTGTACAATTTATTTTTTAAGCATACCTGTACTTATAACTATATTTGTCGTGTTATCACTGATTTCATTAATATTTTTACGACCAATATTAATGAAAAAAACTCAAAAAAACCAAGAAACAGGTATAAACGCAAAGTATATAGGGAAAACAGCAAAAGTTGTTGAAACAATAACAAAAAACAGCGGAGTAATATCAATATATGATGAGCGATGGGATGCACGCTCAGATAGAGAGATTCCTGCCGGAAAAGATGTTATCATAGAAAAAAATGAAAGTTTAATTATGTACGTAAAAGAAAGGGAATAACAATGAGCTTATTACTATTAATTTTGGTTATAGCAGCCGCGGTATTTGTAATAAAGGGTGTAGTAATCGTCCAACAAGCAGAAGTTGTGATAGTAGAACGTTTAGGGAAATACGACCGAACACTTGAGTCAGGATTAAATTATATAATCCCAATCATAGAAGCCCCACGTGGTATTGCATGGAAAATTACTCAAAGAAGTCTTGACGGTACAACATATTCTTACATAAAAGAAAGAACCAAAATAGATTTAAGAGAATCAGTATATGATTTTCCGAGACAAACAGTAATTACAAAAGATAATGTTTCAATAAGTATAAATGCACTTTTATATTTTCAAATTATTGACCCTAAAAGTGCTGTTTATGAAATCCAAAATCTTCCGGATGCTATAGAAAAGTTAACTCAAACAACACTGAGGAACTTGGTAGGGCAACTAGACTTAGATGAAACATTAGTTTCACGTGACAAAATCAACAACGAATTAAGAGCAATTCTTGATGAAGCAACAAACAAATGGGGAGTTAAAGTTAATCGCGTAGAACTTCAAGATATCATTCCTCCTACAGATATTCAATCAGCCATGGAAAAACAAATGAAAGCAGAAAGAGATCGTCGTGCTGCAATTTTGGAAGCTGAAGGCTTGAAAAAGTCAGCTATTCTTAAGGCAGAAGGTCAGAAAGAAGCCGCAATTAATCAAGCAGAAGGTGAAAAACAGGCTGCAATTTTAAAAGCGGAAGGAATAGCACAGGCCAGAGTAATAGAAGCAGATGCAGAAAAAGAAGCTATCGGAAGAATTATTACAGCGCTTGCAGACAAAGGTAAACCGGATCAGTACCTTGTTGCTATGAAATATTTGGAAACAATGCAGACAATAACAAGTGGTGAAAACAATAAAATTGTTTACATGCCATACGAAGCGACAGGTATCCTTTCATCAGTTGACGGCATAAAGGAAATGTTTAACAAAAACTAATGAATAATATTGAAAATATACTGAAAAAACCTGAAATTATATTTGTAATAATAGCATTATTTTTTGGACTATTATTTAGCGTTTTGACGCCGCCAACAAAAGTTGCAGATGAACCGGCGCACTTATTGAGGAGCTGCGAAATTGCTGACGGGATTTTTTACAACAAAATGCCAGCACAAAATGTTAAATCTGATAAATATTTTTTAACTATCTTTACAAGAGATAACTACACTGGGCAGCATCAGGCAACCGGTTATTCGCCTGTTTTGTACTCAATTCCGGCAGTAGCAATAAAAATCGGGAGCTTATTTACAGAAAACGGGTTATTTCTTTTTTATTTTGCAAGATTTTTGAATATGATTTTTTGGATAACCCTTACTGCCATGGCGATTAAGATAACACCTGTTTTTAAATGGTTATTTTTCTTTGCTGCCTTACTTCCAATGACAGTTTTTGAAGGTATGTCACTTGCTGCAGATTCATTTAATACTGCGTTTGCATTTTTATTCTTTGCCTACATTTTCAAATTAATATATGATTCACAAGAACTGAAAAAATCCGATTACGTTAAATTATCTTTAATGAGTATATTAAGCGCATTTACAAAAGGTACAATTTATCCGATATTCTTATTTATATTTTTACCAATTAAAAAACACAAATACTTTTTTGCCTTCAGCTGTTTTGCTATAGCTTTCGCCCTTATGACATGGTGGAAATCTATAAATATGACCTTCATATTTCCGGAATCAAATCCTGAATTACATAGACATTTATTAGTCAGTGCCCCACTGGAATTTGTGAAAATTTCGGCAAGAACCATTATTGATTATTCTGATTTTTACTTGAATAATCTTATCGGGATACTGGGCTGGCTAGACATAAGATTTAAGGATATTGTATACGTATTAACAACTATAGTATTTGCTCTTTGTTGCCTGATTTTACCTGAACCTAAAATTAAAAAATCCCAGAGAATTTTGGCTGCTGCAGCATGGATTATTTTTACGGTCCTGTTATTGATAATGTATTACATAATTTGGACAGTTCCCGGTGATACACATATCCAGGGAATACAGGGAAGATATTTCACTCCGATATTGCCATTTTTGTTTATACTGTTTACAACAAATAAACCTTTGTTTAATACAAAAATCCAAAATTATTTTAAACTCTTCACTATAATCTTTTTAATTGCAGTTTTGATATACGCAAGTACCCAAATATACAATCATTATCATTTCTTATTTAGGATACTGTTATAAAAATTCAAAAAAGACTATGTAATTTTCTATATTTTTGCTAGAATTAATGTAGCATATAGTAAAAAAAGGAAATTAAGATAATGATTAAAACAAAAATGAAAGACCACAATTGCGGAGAGCTTAATCTTAACAACATTGGTGAAGAAGTCACTCTCTCCGGCTGGGTAGCAACAATACGCGATTTGGGCGGAATTTTATTTATTGAATTACGCGATCGTTCGGGATTTTTCCAGCTTGTTGCAAACCCTCAAATTAACCCCGAAGTTCACAAGGCTTTTGAAAAAATAAGAAGCGAATATGTAATTACGGTTAAAGGGAAAGTAACAAGACGACCGGAAGAGACCTACAATGAGAAATACCCTACGGGTCAGGTTGAAATGTATCCGGACAGTGTTAAAATTTTGTCAGAAGCAAAGACATTGCCTTTTGTTCTTGATGATGAAAATGTTTCTGAAGATGTTCGTTTAAAATACAGATATCTTGATATAAGACGAGAACAAATGAAATCTAAACTTGTTCTTCGTCATAACATAGTCCAAGCAGTAAGAAACTATCTTAACAATCTTGATTTTTTAGAAGTAGAAACACCTATATTAATTAAAACCACACCGGAAGGAGCAAGAGATTATCTTGTACCATCGAGAGTTCAAGAAGGTAAATTTTATGCACTTCCGCAATCACCACAGATTTTTAAACAATTATTGATGGTTGGAGGACTCGAAAGATATTACCAAATTGCTAAGTGTTTCCGAGATGAAGATTTACGGGCAGACAGACAACCTGAGTTTACTCAAATTGATCTGGAGATGTCATTTGTTGAACAACAAGATGTTATTAAAGTTGTTGAAGGTCTTATTGTTGACGCATTCAAAGCTGCAGGCGTTGATGTCAAACCTCCATTTATCCAAATGCCTTGGCAAGAGGCAATGGATAGGTTTGGTTCAGATAAACCGGATACGAGATTTGGACTTGAATTATTTGACATAGGAGATATTATATTAGAATCTAACTTTGATATAGTAAAAACCACCCTTTTGAATGGAGGTATTGTTCGCGGAATAAGGATTCCTGGCGGTGCAAAATATTCAAGAAAAGATATTGATGATATAACCAAACTAGCTGTATCATTTGGAGCGAAAGCTCTTGCAAATATTATTTACCTTGAAGATGGTAGTGCTAAATCTCCAGTTTTAAAATTTGTAACAGAAGAACAAGCTAAACAAATTCAAGAACGTGCCGGAGCAGAAGCAGGGGATATCATATTCTTTGTTGCAGACAAGCCGAAACTTGTTTATGACATTATGGGCAGGTTAAGATTGCATTTCGGTAAATCACTTAATTTAATTGATGAATCGAAACATAATCTTTTATGGGTAGTTGACTTTCCGATGTTTGAATGGAGCGATGAAGAAGGTCGTTACATGGCCATGCACCATCCTTTTACCTCTCCTTGTCTTGAAGATATCGAAAAACTTCAAAGCGGAGACCTTGGTAATGTCAAATCAATCGCATATGATATTGTATATAATGGAACAGAATTAGGTGGAGGTAGTGTCAGAATACACTCATCCGAAATCCAAAGTGCAATATTTAAGGCTCTTGGCTTAAGTGAAGAAGAAGCCAAAGAGAAATTTGGATTTATGGTTAATGCCCTACAATACGGTACACCGCCTCATGCCGGACTTGCTATAGGTTTAGACAGACTTGTTGCACTTCTAGCAAGAACTGATTCTATTAGAGATGTTATAGCATTCCCGAAAAACTCCGGAGCAAAAGATCTTATGAGCGATGCACCGGGTGAGGCTTCGTTACAACAACTCAGAGAACTGCATTTAAAAAGTACTGTTCAACATAAATAATTTATAAAAAACTCTCCCTATCGGAGAGTTTTTTTATCAGCAAATCTTGCAATTTTTTCTTTTAAATTTTTACTCATCAATTTTTCGTTATATTTGGCAAGTGCCGTACGCATGAACAATTGACGCATATGTTCAAATCCCTCGTCCATAATCAAGCCATTATACCTGCCATTAAAAAATGAAACAATACCCGAAATTTCTTTACCGTCATCTAATTTAGTACTTACACGAAAAAAATCCTGACCGTAAAAGTTATCCGAATAATTTTTATTAGCATTTTTATATATGTAATTCATCATCGATGAAAAATCTTTCGGCAAATGTTTGCCTTGAAAACAAGGTTGATAGGGCTTATAATTTTTTACATTTTGTATATAAGTCATAATATTTTCCAAACTAATATTAAGAAAACGAGTAAAAATATTTTTTGTTAGTATATTAAGCAATATTAATTTGTATTATAATTATCATATGCAAATATTTAACAACTTAAATAAAAATCCTAACTTATCAGTCGCACTTGGTTATTTTGACGGAGTACATCTTGGGCATCAAACCGTAATCAAATCTGCTGTCGACTATGCTAAAGAAAACGGGAATAAATCAGCTGTAATAACATTCAAAGATCATCCTTGCTGTTATATTCGCGGGATATGTCCCAAATACATATTGTCAAGGGAAACACGTGAAGAGAAAATCGAACAACTTGGAATAGACTACCTTTACGAACTTGATTTCAATGAAGATATATATTCACTAACAGCTCTTGAATACCTTGAAAATATTATAATAAATTATTTTAAACCAAATTCTATTACAACAGGTTTTAATCACAATTTTGGTGCGCATAAATCGGGAAATGCAAAGGTTTTAAAAGATAATCAGAATAAATATGGATATAAATATTTTGAAATTCCACCACAAAAAATTAACAACGAAATCATCAGCAGCACAAAAATAAGAAATTATCTTACCAATGGTGACATTCAAGTGGCAAATAAAATGCTTGGGAACAATTTTTCAATACAGGGAAAAGTTATAGAAGGTCAAAAACTTGGCAGACAACTAGGATTTAGAACAGCAAACTTGTCATACCCTAAAGAAATAATCGAAATACCAAAAGGTGTCTATGAAGTTAGAACGAATTATGGCAAAGGTATAACAAACTACGGAATAAGACCTACCATCAACAACCATAACAAAGAAACCGTAGCCGAAACCCACATAATCGATTTTAATAAAAACATCTATGGTGAAACTTTAAAGATAGAATTCATACGAATGCTAAGAGAAGAACGAAATTTCAACTCAACTGAAGAGCTAAAAAAACAAATAAATTCTGATATATCATCTATTTTATAAACGATTGAATAACTTTAAAATCTTCATGTTTAGAAGTTTTCAACCATTCAAACAGAGTAATTTCAACGCAAGTTATTTTAGTATTTGTCTGTTTTAAGAGTTCAACACAAGTTTTAAACTCATACTTATTTCTGCTGGCCGAAGCATCCTTAACAAAATAAACTTCATATCCTGATGAAATTAAATCCAATATAGTTTGATAAACACAAATATGTGCTTCAATGCCAAAAATAACAACCTGTTTTCTGCCCATTTTTTCAAGAATATTTTTAAATTCTGGAGTTAACAATGCAGAAAATGCAGTTTTTTCGATAACAGGTGTAGCGTCGGTAAATTTTTCCTTTAATTCGCAAACCGTTTCTCCTAAACCTGCAGGATACTGTTCTGTAACTATTACCGGAATATTTAAAATTTTAGCGGCTTCTGCCATTTTACAAGCTTTATCAACCGGAGAGTATTTCCCAACAGCTTTAACCAGTTTTTCTTGAACATCAATTATAACCAACACACTATTTGAAATTTCTAACATAACTAATCCTTTACAGACCTCTTAAACTCTTTAATAAAATCTTCAACAATCTTAGCCAAACCCTTTTGACTAATTTCATTTAAATGTAATTCTATTTCTCTGTTTTCGGGAGAATCGAGTCCCTCGTGAACTATGGAAATAATAATTTTTGCAAATCCAGGATAAATAATTTTCAATCGACTTTCAATATCACCATGTTTAAGTTGAAAAACACTTTGTAATTCATCTGAATATTGCTCAATTTTAGTATTAAATAATTTTTCTTCGTAAGCCTTCTGCAATCTAAAAAATACAGGAGCTATTACTTTTTCGAGTTTATTATTATATGCATTTTTAAATAATTTAAAATTTTTATCACTTTTTTCTTCTTCATTTAACCAATCATCTAAAGTTCTTACTTTTTCTTCAAGAAACACAACCGTTTCATCTGTCTGGCAAGCTTCAGAAAGCGCAGCGAATGATTCTTTTTCTAATCTTTCGAAAGATTTATTTGCAATTCTTGAAACTCCTCCACGAATAATAAGTTTAGTTCCCAACAACGATTGTATTTTATTTACGACAGCAAACGCACCCAACTTATCAGAATTCGGTAAAATCAAATAAAATTTTCCGCCTCTGACAATCGATACGATGTCATCACAACGGACAGAGCTTTTAATTGCCTTAGACAACTTATCCAATGAAAAACTTGTTTTACAGGATTCATCCAACGCCAAAATTACAAACATGCCATTTTGAACACGTTTTTCTTGAATAAATTCAGCTAGCAATTCCTTACAATACTTGTAATTATAAAAATCAGTTTCTTTATCCACCACAACGAGATGTTCCAATAGAGACAAATTTCGACAATGCTGAACTTTTAAAGCTCTAAGTCGAAAACAATTTACTGTTCTAATAAGCATCTCATAGGGTTCTGACTCTGTTGAAAAATAATCCGACACTCCGCAATCGTAAGCCTTTAATATGAATTCCTGATCATAATTATTAACAAGCAATATTATTTCATGATCCGGAGATTTAATAGAATTTATAAGCTTTAAAGTTTTTTCACTATCACCACAATCATGGACTATAACTATTGCCACTCCTGAATTTTCCAGAATACGTCTGGCCATCTTATAATCGCATACGGCAATACTGTCACTGTCACGTAACAAAACTAATTTAGATAAAATCTTTTCTGCTACTGAATCTTCGTCGGTAATCAATAATATATTATCGTCAACCATGATTACACCTGTAAATGTTTTTTAATACAAAGGAAACTACCTCCTGCTCCAAACAGAATACCCATAGCAAACATTGTGACAACAACGATATTCTGAGCGAAAACAGGTGATGGAATCATAAAAAACTGGTGCATATTATTTAACCCGTTTTGTACCACATTAAGCGGGAATAATGCTATCAAAGACCCCATGCAACCGTAAAATGCTCCTTGTATAATCAACGGAAACCTTATATACCAATTACTTACGCCCATCAAACGCATAATTTCTATTTCATCTTTTCTTGATTGAATTACAAGCTGAATAGTATTGTTTATGATGGTAATTGTCAAAATAGCCATAATTATTATAACGACAATCGTTATGGAATTAACTACTTTATTAAGAGTTTCAATTTTTTGCACAAGATCCTGAGCGTAACTCATATCTTCAACAATTGAAAGCTGCTTAACATTATTAAAAACTTTATCAATATTTTCAGGTTTATCTACTTTTACATGCAAAGTGTCTGGAAGTGGGTTTTCTATATCAGGCAAGCCCATCTCACGTTTTAAATTAACCCAGGAAACATCGCGGGAAATAACTCTAACTGCCTCAACATGATCAAAATCTTTTATTCTCTTTTTAGCCATATTAGTATCAGTACCGTGTTTCAAGTATACAGAAATTTCAAGTACATTACCGAGCTCGTGTGCAAAAGTAGAAACAGAAAGAGCAGTTCTGAAAAAAGAAGCAAAAATAGTAAGAATAGCCGCCATTGTTGTTATTATAACTAAATTAACAATTCCTGTACGCTTTATATCATTAAATGTTTCCATAGATATTCTGTATAATATTCTTAATTCACATAACCAATCTTTTGGGATATGCTTTTTAACTTTTTTCTTAATTTTCATTTTTTGATTATTCATACGTACCTGCCTGAATATCTCTAACTATTTCACCATTATCAAGAGTTATGACGCGTTTTCTAAAATAATCAACCATGGCATTATCGTGAGTAGAAACTATAACAGTAATACCACGCTGATTAATTTGATCCAAAATCTGCATAATTTCCATTGAATT
>CALUQI010000035.1 GCA_944322875.1 Candidatus Gastranaerophilales bacterium | reverse complement strand
TTAATATTTTAAATTTATGTTGCCCAAAATAATCAAACCATCTGTAACAAGAAATCAAACCATGTGTTCTTTTACATGTATGTTTTGACGGATGTATTTATTTGAATAACGTGATTATTCGAGTTAACCGGCTTTTGGTGTGGGTTTGAAGGGTAGTAACTAATTAATTTATTTGACCCAGCTAACGGTTAAATTGATCTTTTGCCGATCAGGGCTGATGCATAAAATATGTTTTTTGTTGTTTTAGTATAACCTACAATGACTATATAATTTTAAATTATACTGTTTACAGAACCTTGGATATGATTTTGTTTGATTGGTGAAAAATTGTAATAACACTTAAAGATTTAGTCATTTATAAATGAATAATTGATTAGAATAAATTTTTATTTTTATTTTCTTTTACTGGTTTGTATTTAAAAACCAATGTGCCAATAGCAGTGTGTACAAAAATTATTAATAAACTGTCTCAAATTTTAAAAGAAAGAGGTGATTTTTTATTAAAAATATATTAAAAAATGTAAACCTATATAATAGGATTGGAGCAATTCCTCCGATTTTTTTGTTTTTATAAGTGTATATTCATAGGGGTGATGGTTATTATGGGAATTACAGTTAAAGATTTATTTCAGTACGATCCGAATTTTGATCCAGTCAAAATTCGTCGTTTAACAGGAAAATCAAATTACAAAGAAACTGATACTGTTGATTTATATAGACTTGCGGCACTGAATGATAAAAATTTATCAATTTTCGCGGCCAAAAAAGATAGCGGTTTAGTCAATTATATAACTGATGATAGTATGCGTGCGCAAGTTGCAGAAGCCGCTCATGTTAAAAATGTAAAAAACGAAAATGTAAATAAAAACAAACAAAAAATTTATAACATAAATACTATTCCTATGGATAAAAGTATTTTTGATATTAAAGAATATGCATAAAAGATGATAATTTAATTGATAAAACCCAGTTAAACACAGACTTGTTAAAAACATAAAAGGCTGAAATTATTATATTCCTAGTTTTTTTTATGTCTGTCATAAACATAAACCCAGACCAATTTATTCTGCCTACTGTTTTTTCTTTTTCCATATGCTAACCATATTATTTTCTATGTGTGCAGGTTCAAATCCATTTTTTCCAAGCAGTCTATAAATAAGTTTCCCTTGACCTGATTCTATATGATCTTTTTTATGTGTACCTAATACAAAAACCCCTTTATCTGACAGACAATCATGAATATCTTTAAAAATCTTATTTAATCTATTTGTAATTTCGCCTGCATCTTTCAAGTTCTCGTGAACATTACCGGTTGTTGTTATATGATAAAGTGCATTTCTAAATAATATTACATCAGCTTCATTATTTTTTATTATGTCTTTTAATTTTGTAATATCACCAGGTATAAAATTACAAATATTTTCCTTCTCGGGTTTTATTTTAAATGTTTTTATCTTGTTTTTTGAAAAATTATTAATAAGTAAATTTTCTAAATTTAATACTTTTTTGAAAAAATCATTAAACAACATTTTATATTCTATTGAATCAGGACTTAAATCGGCAATATTTTGTGATGAAAGAAACGCATCTTGATATGCGTCATTTTCGATATGATATTTTAAATCATTATAATGAATTTCTTTTTTGGGTGTTACTATTTGGTATGTACCTTTTTTTGCTGACTTAATTGCTTTTTCGCCCAAATCAAAACCTGTTATTTGAATGGGTAAATTCTTAAGCATCATTGCTATTGTCCAACTTTCCTCGCCGCTAGAACATGCTCCATCAAATATTTTAATTGATTTGCAACTTTTAAAATTATTCTCCAAATATTTTTTAAGAGCTTTAATTGTTTCCATTTGCCTAAAAAAAGATGTTTTTTGAATTAAAATATTCCTTCCATAACTTTCAGATTTAAGCTTTTCCATCCGAATATGACCTTCAAAATTTAATTTTGAAGAATAATTATGTTTATTGTTATTATAAAATGATGTAATATCGTAATTTTTAATTTGCATGAAATTTACCTTTCTTCTTACTAATACATCTCTAAAAAAAAATTGCTATACATTAACATAAAAAGTTTATAAAAATTATGATATTATTTTAACTTGTTAAATATTTCTGCAAAATAATTCCAGAAATAATTGTTATAAAGTAGTATTTCTTCTAATCGTTAGGATTGTTTCTAACAGTTTAACAGTTGAGCTCCTTTTACTTCAGGGGTTCCTTTTAATAATGCAGTGAATATACTCCGCATAGGTTTTGTCGGATCATATTCTGAGCTTGAGCGCAATTTTGCAATATTCACCTCACCTATTTTTTCGGTGTTAGATATAGGTATGTTACCTTTATATATGTATTCTATTGCTTCTTTTTTTCTGGCGAAAAGTTGTGATTCTTTTGCTGGTGCGCCTTTTGTCAAATGTGTTGCAGTGTTTATTGGTTCTGTCTTGAATATTAGTTGTTTAACTTTCGGAATAAATTTTCTGATCCAATCAGTTTGATCTGGCGCAACCTTTTGAAGTTCTTGTTCAATATTTTCTAACATTTTGTAGCATTTATCCGAGTATGTCCAATTGAATAGTATGTTTTGGCTTCTTATTTTCAATGAATCATGGTTTAATTTTTGAGTTGGGATTTTTATTATTACAATATCGTCTCTTCCTTTGGCTACTTGTTCAATAAGCATTTTTTGTAATGAGTTGCTACCCCAAACCTTATCTTGTCTCCATCTTTTGAATAGATTTGTTAATTCTGTTGCAAAAACACCTTCTCCAATTGAAATATCCGTACTTGTTTTAATAAAACCATCTTTAAGCATTGATTCGTAATTTGTTTTATTTGTCAAGTGATAAATGAATCTTGGAACTTTATGTTTTCCGCATCTTTTACCAATTTCTAGAATTTCTTTTCCTACTGTGTAACAACCAATAAAAAGTCCTTGGTATTTTCCCTACAGTTATATAAAGTGCTTCTATTTTTAAGAATTGATTATTTGTTAAGAATACTTAATATCTTGGGTAAACATTTGTTAAAATCATAGTAAAATTTATTTTTTTAATGTTTCAAATCTTTTAAATGAGGTACTGTATAATGAACGTACAAAATAATGTTAGGTTTTCGGGTTTGTATTTACGTACCAACCAAAAAAATGTTAGTTACAAAAGATGGTCTTGATAAGCTATCTCAAATTTTAAAAGATAGTGGTAATTTTATTAATAAATTAGAAAAAGAAGAAAATACTGAGGTATTTATTAATGAAACTTTAGATAAGGTTTCTCTAATTCATAAAAGATTTGGTGCTGATGTGCAAAAATATATAAAAGTTGCAATACCTATTCAAGAATTTTCAGCTAAAAATGAAAAAAATATCATCAAAGATTTACGCCATGCTGTAGAAAAGACTAGTAATGATTGGAAAAGAATGGATTACATGGCACAATTGCATTAATTAAGTTTAGTATGTAAAAGTGTTTTATTTATATTTATAAATATATTGCAGAAAAACATATCCGTAATGATTACCTGTTTTTATCAAGACATAGCATATTGTTGCTGTATTATGGAAAATAACTGTTTTGGTAATTTAAAGTAATAGGAGAAAATTATGGATATGTTTTGTTTTCAATGTGAGCAAACAGCTCAAGGAAAAGGCTGTACTTCCCAAGGTGTGTGCGGTAAAAACTCTGAAACATCAAATCTTCAAGATGAACTTACAAGCAAATTGATTGAGCTTGCAAATTGTCATGAAAAGAATGATATAAATACTAAACTTTTGATTGATGGGTTATTTACAACGATTACAAACGTAAATTTTGATGATAAATCTATTCAAAAATTTATAGACAAAGTTCAAAAAAATATTCATTGTGATTCTAAGTTTGACGTAAAAACTGTTTGGAATTGTAATGAAGATATAAGAAGTTTAAAATCATTGGTGTTATTTGGATTAAAAGGTATGGCTGCCTATGCACATCATGCAGAAGTTTTAGGATATAAAAATGCAGATGTCGACAATTTCTTTTATGAGGCATTACAAGGGATTTCAAGAGATTTATCAGCAGTCGAATTGCTAAATCTCGTTCTGAAAACAGGTGAAATCAATTTAAAATGCATGGAACTTTTAGATAAAGCAAATACTGAAACTTACGGGACTCCTGTACCCAAAAAAGTTACAACAAATATTGAAAAAAAACCTTTTATAATTGTAACGGGTCATGATTTGAAAGATTTGAGTTTGCTTCTTGAGCAGACAAAAGATAAGGGTGTAAATATTTATACACATGGAGAAATGCTTCCATGTCATGCTTATCCCGAATTAAATAAATATCCGCATTTGAAGGGTAATTTTGGTACTGCCTGGCAAAATCAGCAAAAAGAGTTTGATAATGTTCCTGCTGCAATTTTATTTACGACAAATTGTATTATGCCTGTGAAAGACAGCTACAAGGACAGAGTATTTACAACTTCTGTAGTTGAATATCCTGATATAGTCCATATAGGTGAAGATAAAGATTTTACGCCGTTAATAGAAAAAGCCATTGAGCTTGGTGGTTATAAAGAAGATAAAAAAATGACCGGTATAAACGGTGGTGATACTTTAACTGTAGGGTTTGGTCATGGAACTGTTTTATCTGTTGTTGATAAGCTTATTGAAGCTATGAAAACAGGTGATATAAAGCATATTTTCTTAGTGGGTGGTTGTGATGGTGCAAGACCTGGAAGAAATTATTATACTGATTTTGTAAAACTTGTTCCGAAGGATTCTATTATACTGACTTTAGCTTGCGGGAAATACAGATTTAATGATTTAGATTTAGGTGAAATAAATGGTATTCCGCGATTATTAGATATGGGACAGTGTAACGATGCTTATTCTGCTATAAAAGTAACTGTTGAATTGTCTAAGGCTTTAAATTGTTCAGTAAATGAATTACCATTATCGTTGGTTCTTTCTTGGTATGAACAAAAGGCAGTTTGTATTTTATTGACACTTTTATATTTGGGTATTGAAAATATAAAACTCGGTCCTACTTTACCTGCTTTTGTGTCTCCAAATGTCTTGAATATATTAGTTGATAAGTATAAAATAAAACCTGTTACTACTGCTGAAAATGATATTAAGGAAATTTTGAGCTGATGAATAAAATAATTGATCTGAAAGATATTGAATATTCCGATGAAATCAATAAAAAACTTGTATTTGATAACGAGCAGAGTTCTTTGACTCTGCTCGCCTTCAGAGCTGGAGCCAAAAGAAGTTTGCATTGTGATGAAAAGGATGAGGTTGCTCAAATTATTGAGGGATTGGCAGATATTACTGTCGGCGATGTTGTATATAGATTAAAACCCGGTGAAATGATCATTATGCCTGCAAGAACTATTCATGGACTTAAGGCTGTGGAAGATACAAAAATGCTGCTATTACGCCCAAAACATATCCATGAATAATTTTTTATCTTATGAATATTTTGATATTGTAGAAACTTTTTTTCTATTTTACTGTATACTTTTCAAAACAGTCTTATAATTTAATCATTGCTGCTTTTGAAATTGAGTTTGTTTTTTATATCATTAAGTTGGTAAGTATTAAATTTATCTAATTTAGGCTCAACAAATTTTTCAATTATGATATTTTCAACAAATTTATCAATTGGTTTTATAAATATTCCCAGTGAAATAAATCCACCTAATGTTTTAAGTAATTTTATTTTTAATATCTTATTGCGTTCTATGTCTTTTAGAATATATTTTACTGCTTTCGTGTTATAATTGTCCGCTAATGAAGGGTCTTTTTTATAAAACTCCTTAAGTGTTTGTAATTTAGTAAACATTTTTTTTGAAACCATAGTTGGTTTTTGATTTTGTAATAATTTTTCTCTATTTATATAAATGTTATCAATTCTTTTGTTAATGTAATCGTGAATCTTTTTTCTTCTTTTTTGACATATATGTTCCGGATGCTTATGCCCAAATAGTAAATTTATAGAAAATTTAATTGGGTTTTTAAACTTATTTTCTCTTGTTATTTCGTCTAAATAATTGTCCAGTTCCTTTCCGTATTGTTCTTTATAAGTATTTAAATCGTATTCTCGTAATTTTTTATGAGCCATAAAATTTAATTGATGTTCTATAACTTCATTTCGTGTTTGAAGCGACAGACCGGATTTGCCTAATAACCCCAACAAAGAGACAGTTTTTTGACCGGCATGAACTGCTATTATTGGGAAAACTATGCTGGCAAAAGTTTGGAATAATGCTTGCTTTAAGCCTCTTTTTGCATTAGGGTCATATGATACTTGATCATTCTTGTATTTGTCATATATATCTGCTCCAAAATACATTAAAGCAGGTATCCAGAATATCATTCCTGTTTTTGGTGCAATATCCATTATTGCTGCACCTATATCATTTGAAAATGCCATGCCACGTATAGGCCACCTTAAAAGTGGATCTTTAAATTCTTTATCTGTTTTCTGTGGCTTATTTTTAGTGTCAATTTTGTTACGTGTTTTAGTGTTGATTTCATTTGTTATCGTGTTTATTATCAATTTTATCTCCAATCATTTTGTTTTTTAACTTTGTGTTTTAAACTCTTATTGTTAGTTCTGTCAAAGATATAATCTCGTACTCTGTTACCTATATTTGCAGAAACCCCGCTAAATATTGCAGATCCAACATATGTTGAAAGGGCTATAGTATTTAATTTGCGTACTTTTTTTAGTTCTTTAGTTGATAAAATATTCCTTATAATTTTATCTGATTTTATTGTTGCAATTGCTTCTTCTGTAATTATCGGGATAAATGATAGTGCTGTTAGTTTTCCTATATTCTCTTTTATGAAATTTTTTGTTTTTTGCATAGGTGTCTGTTGCCCGTTATCAGGTGTTTTATTAGTTGATAGTGCTATCATCGTTATTAATATTGCTAATGCTTGACAAGGTAATCTTAAATTTTGCAAATGTTTTGCAAATTTATTTGCATTCCTGTTTAGTGCGTGCCCAATTTCATGAAACCCAAAGTATCCCATTTCCCTTGCGTTTATCAAAATTTTATTAGTTTTTGGCAGATAATACGCGTTTTACCTGCTGAAGCTTGCTTAATAAGTATTTCGCTGTGAGCACCAATTATATTTTTCACTAGGGGTGTATTTTTTCCCGCTAGTTTTTTAAATAGTTTATTTTGGGAGTATTCTTTATACAAAATATTTTTTAGTTCTTCAAGTTTACTGGGGGTTGCAGAACCATGATTTTTGATTAAATCACGTGGGTTTGGTACATCTATTATTTCTGTACCTTGAGCTTTAAGATTTGTGGTTTCAAGTACTTTGTTTAAAAGTTCTAAGATATTTTCTTTTCGATTGGTGCTTTTATTGAAAAAATTATAGCATGATTTTAACATTGTTGACGTGCAAGTAGTATTGATTAAATCAGCAATAAATATACCACCCATATAACCGTATAAATAAGATTTCAGTTTGTTCCTTTTTTCTGTATGGTTTTTATTGGATATGTTGCTATCAATGCGGCTAACATTATTAGTTATTTGCATTTTATCTCCCTTTGGCTTTGCTTGTTTAAAAATAGGAGCACTTTATTTTTTGTTATTTGCAGATTTTATTATAAATTTTCGTTAAGATTAAATTCTTCGTCATTAGTTTCTCTTAGAAAATTGGTCCAACTGTTATAGTATTCACTTAGTGCATATGTGTATCCTACAATCATTGATTTGTATGTTTGTTTCATTACAATAAGAGATGTTATATCGGATTTCCCCTTTTCATAGCTATCCATTGAAATGTCAATCATTTTTTCGGAACTTATAAGTATTTTGTCTTCATAGTAGTTTAGATTTTCTACAGCAGTTAAAAATCTTTCATATGCTGCACTTACGTCTTTGATTGCTTTATTCTTAACTGATGCATATTTAAGTTCAGCTTGTTGAACTTTGTATGTTGCATTTTGAATCTCCGGAGAATAGTTGTAGAAAAGCGGTATGTTAACAAGACTAGCTCCTGCATATGCGCCATTGTTGTAATTGCCGCTATTGCTGTATTTGCCAAGTTGATAAGCATAACCACCGGAAAGAGAGATGTCAGGTATTCTTTGCCTTGCAACTAAGGTTAAGTTTTTTTCAGCTATGTCTATTTCTTGTTTTGCTATTTGTAAATCATATCTGTTTTTTATTGCTTGTTCAATTATTTTGTCTATCGACGGGAATTTTGATGTGGGAGCGGGTGTCAGCATTTCTTCAAAATTGTTTTCTTCTGAAAATAGCTTGTCTTTACTATCGTAAATTATTTTTTGGGGATCATTTATTATTTTGTTA
This sequence comes from Candidatus Gastranaerophilales bacterium, assembly GCA_944322875.1. Lineage (GTDB taxonomy): Bacteria > Cyanobacteriota > Vampirovibrionia > Gastranaerophilales > Gastranaerophilaceae > SIG32. The sequence continues at coordinate 7,277 of CALUQI010000035.1, read as the reverse complement.
AAACTTGCTAGTGCGGTATTTACTTCTACTCTTGCTGTGTTTACCTGTGTAATAATTTGATTTAGTGTTATTTCAGCTTGTATTACATCAATTTCAGGAACCTGTTTAGAATTAACTCTGTTTTTAGCTATTTCAAGAAGTTCTTCTTGTAAGGCTTTTTGTTGTTCAAGAGTGTCTAGTATTGATTTTGTGGCAACAAGGTTTATATAAGCCTCTCTAACATCCATTTTGAGATCAAATTTATTATACGCATAATTTTTTTCAGCAAGTTCAAAATGCGATTTTGCGAGATTTTTCCTAGCTCCGCGTTTAGCTATTTCTATGTCTTCGCTTATTCCTATTTGTTTGGGTTCGCTTGCGCCTGCTGCCCCTAAAAAATAAAAAGCATCTATTGATGGATTTTGAAGCCTGTTAGCACTTTTAATATTATTTTTTGCTATATTTACTTCGATTTCAGCCGCTTGTAAATCAAGGTTATTTTTCAGTGCTGCTTCTATTGCTTCCGAAAGGTATACTTTGCGGATATCTTCTATGCAAAACGCACTGTTTGCAAAGATTATCAATGTTAGCAAGCTTATTATTATTCTTTTCATACCGTATTTAATTATAGCATGAATATTAAGCAAGGATTTTAACAATATCTTCTGTTATTAATTCCTTTGTAAGACGATATTTTTTGTATAGTTCATGCAAAGGTATTCTATCTGTGAATTCTTTCTTACCCCCATAATTAAGAACTTTCATATTCGTTGGGCCATAGTATCTTGATATTTTTTCACCAAAGCCGCCATCTAAAACCCCGTTTTCAAGGGTTACAACAATTTGATGGTTTTCTTTTAATTTTTCTAAGAGTTCTTCGTCTATTCCGGTTAGAAATTTGGGGTTTATTAAGGTTGATTTAATTTGAAGTTTGTTTAAAATTTCGGTTTTAATTTCTTTGGCTAATTCATAGAAATCTCCTACTCCGATTATAGCTATTTTTTCCCCAATTTCGGTTATTTCAAATTTGTTTATTAAAGAATAATCAGTGTCATCTTTTTTGCCGGTAGATTTTACAGGTCCGAAAGGTACTCTTATTGCGGTTGAATATTTATTCTGTTTTACCGACCAATCAAGCATTGCAAGATATTCCTCTTTGTTTGTAGGTGCAAGATATACTATATTAGGTATATTGCTAATTAGTGGAATGTCAAAAGTTTGTAAGTGTGTCATATCGGCATTTGAGATTCCTCCCCAATATACCAGTATCGTTGCTGGTGAATTATTTAATGCCAAGTCTTGTGAAATCTGGTCGTATGCTCTTTGGATAAATGAACTTAGTACTCCTAAAATTGGTTTAGCTCCATTTTTCGCAAGACCTGAAGCGTATCCGACCGAATGTTGCTCGGCTATACCTACATCTACAAATTGTGAGCCTAATATTTTTCTGAATTCTTTATCATATCCTGTTGCTCCGGGTGTTGCAGGCGTTATAGCTACTATTGGCACACCTTCTTGCTTCTTTGATATTATGTAGTTTGTTGTTAGCGTATTGTATGTTTCTTCAATGTTTTCAGGTGCAATTTTAGGTTCCAAAAAACCGGGTAATTGCCAGTGATAAGTCTCTTTATCTTCTTCTGCCGGTTTATATCCTTTACCTTTTAGTGTGTGTATATGAACGATTGTCGGATGTCCGATATTTTTGACTTTAGTAAATGCTTCTATTAATTTGTTGGTGTTATTACCTTCATCCACATAGTGATATTCAAATCCCATGGCTGTGAAAATGTTGTTATTTGCTTGCCCGTTTGTTTTACGCAGTAATTCTAAATTTTTATATAATCCACCTTGGTTTTCTGCTATAGACATTTCGTTATCATTTATAACTATAATAATGTTACTTTTTAGCATTGCCGCATTATTCAAACCTTCAAATGCTTCTCCACCGCTTAATGAACCGTCTCCTATTAGTGCGATTATGTTTGTTTTTTCTTTTGCAAGATCTCTTGCCTTTGCCATGCCTGTTGCAAGACTTATTGAAGTTGAGGTGTGCCCGATTACAAAATGATCGTGTTCACTTTCTGCAGGGTTGGAATATCCGGAAATCTCAGGATGTTCCGATGGATTTGTAAAGCCTTCTTTTCGGCCTGTTATTATTTTATGAGGGTAACACTGATGTGATACGTCAAATATTATTTTGTCTGATGGTGAATTGAATACATAATGTAATGCTATGGTGGCTTCAACTATACCTAAATCAGGTCCAAGGTGTCCGCCTACTTTGTTAACTCTGTTTAATATTGCTTCACGTATTTCTTCACTTAAAATATTCATTTCTTCTGTTGTAAGATTTTTCACATCTTTTGGACTGTTTATTTTATCTAAAATTTTCATTTTCTTATCTCCTTTTGTATTGTGCTATGTCTAGCATACACCAGTTTTTTATATTGTACATATTGTGTTACAAAATTTAATAAGTTCCTACATCCGTAAAAATTTGACACTTTTTGATTATAATGTTAAATTATTTGCGGAGGTGGTAGTTATGTTGAAAAAAGCTTTTACTTTAGCTGAAATTCTTTTAGTTATGTCTATAATTGCGGTAATACTCGTTCTTACAGTTCCGACTGTTATAGAAGATATTACTGAAAAAGCTGATATTACAACATTACAAGCAGTTTATAAGGCTACAAATGATGCTGTATCAAAACTTATGACTGATGAAAGAACCAGTAGACTTTCATTTACTTCTCTGTTTAGTGATGATAAAGAAGATTTTTTTGTTAATTATATAAATTCTGAAAAAATTTGTAAGGGCTCTGCAACTGGTTGTTTTGCTGATAGTTACTATTCAGTTGATGGGAGTGTTATAAATACTTCACATGTTTTGCTGGATGATGTAAATAGTTCGGATGCTTATTATGTAATATTACCCAATGGTGCATCTTTAGGTTTCATTAAGACCGGATTGGATTCTGGCTTGTTTCTAGTTGATGTGAATTCAATAGAATTACCTAATACTGCAGGGCTTGATTTATTTGCCTTTGAGGTGGATGATGAAGGCACGTCTAATTTTGGGATTTATTCTAATGAAGATGACCTGGATGTTTTGCTCAACAGGTGTACTGCCGGAACTGATTTCGGTATGCCTTGTTTTGCTCGTTTGGTCAGAAATGATTGGAAAATTGACTATTAAACTTCAATGAACAACCTTTGTCCGACTATATTTTGTTTCCCGTTATAGTAACCTGCGAAATATCCGCCACGGACCGGATTGTTCTTTGCGTACGTGTTTGTATTGTTGTAATTTACAAAAGGATTTCTCCCCGCCATTGCTGCAGTTGAACTTTTTACAGCGGTTGTAGATTGTATGTTCTGTCCTGTTAAAACTTGTGTTAGTAAATTTACAATACTTGCCATATAACCCTCTCCGTAATTTGTTAATTATTTTTTCTTTATTGTCATTATTATATCATTATTTTATTGAAAAAATTAAATTTTCTTAATAAAATCATACTTTTTATGTAGTATAATTGTTTTATGAATGATAAAAAAATATTATTGGTAGGAAACTCTTTCGCTTTAGCTCGCAGGCTTTCTCAGACTGCCGCAAAAGTCTATGTTGTTCCAGGTTCAGAGCTTTTGTCTGATTTTTGTCAACCTGTGGACATCAGAGAAGATGATGTTTTTGCTATTTTAAGTTTCGCTGTTAAAAATAATATTGATTTAACTATAGTAACTTCTGAAATATCTATGAAAGCTGATATCGTTTCAGTTTTTGCTGATAATCAAATGCTAATCTTTGGTCCAACAGCTCAAAGTGCTAATTTTGCTTTATGCAAGTCTTTTGGTAAAAAGTTTTTGTATAAATTACATATCCCGACTCCTCGGTTTGGAATTTATGAAAAGTTACCTTTGGCTTTAGATTATTTGTATAATGCTGATTACCCGCTTGTCGTTCGTTGTGATACTAATTCTTACGGTAAAGATCGGTTGTGTTGTACTAATTTCCAAAACGCCAAGATTTTTACTGAAGAATTGTTTTTAAGAGGTGAAAATAAGGTTGTTATTGAGGAATACGTATACGGGCATGAATTTACTATGTATGTTGTTACTGATGGGTATCATGCTATTCCGCTTACGACTGTTGCTAATTATAAATTTTCTCAAGATGGTGATGGAGGCCTATTAACTAAAGGTGTAGCATCTTTTGCGCCTGACTACAAACTTCCTGCTGATATTCAAGTTGATTTTTTTAATACGGTTATATTACCTGTACTGTCCAGTTTGCAAAAAAGAGGTAACCCATATATAGGTATTTTGGGTGTCGATGCTGTGTTAACCGGTGATGATAAATTTACTGTGCTAGAATTCAAGCCTTTTTTACAAGATTTTGATGCTCAAGTTGTCTTGAATCTTATTGATGAAAATATTATTGAGCTCTTTGAGTCCTGTGCAAACGGATCTTTTGCTGATGAATATGAAGATGTTTTAATTAATGATAACTGTGCTGTTTCCTGTCTGGTGTCTTCAAAAATTGATGGCAATGTTATACCTAATATTGATTTGGTTGATTCTGATATTTCTTTTTTAAATGTTGTTAGAAATAATTATTTTGAATATATTTCAAAAAAAGGTGATAATTTTGTTTTAACTGCTTGTGCGAAGACTCTTTCTCGTGCTAAAAGTTATCTTGCTGACGACTTAAAACTCCTCAATTTCGACGGTATGAGGTATCGGAAAGATATATTAAGTTAGTTGTTGAAATTTTTCTTATTATCGTTATTATATTAATATGAATTTTTATGAAATATTAGGTGTAACTCCTGACAGTGATTTGTCAGAGATAAAGTCTGCTTATCGAAAATTGGTTCGTTTATATCACCCTGATGTAAATCCTCAAGGCGGTAAAAAATTTAAAGAAATATCTAAAGCTTATGATACTTTGTCTGATCCTGCTAAGAAAAATCAGTATGATACTTTGAATGGTTTTTTTAAATCCGCTAAAAGTGATATTAATGATAATATTGATAATAATTCAAGTTCTAATGCAGAAACTCCAATTCGGGAGAATTGTAACAATAGTACTGATAAAAGCTTTCGAGAAAAATATTTTTCGGGACTATTTGAATCTGTTTTAAGTTCTAAATCTGCCTCAAAAAGTTCAGAAAAGCTTATCCCAAAAGATGGTACAGATATAAATGTTGATGTGACCGTTTCTTTTAAAGATTCTCGTTTGGGGTGTAACAGAGTTGTTAATGTCGTTTGTTCTAAACTATGCCCTCGCTGTAAGGGTAGAAAATTTATCAATGGTACTAAGTGTCCTGTCTGTAGCGGTACCGGTGAATACTTGCGGCACAAAAGAATTAAAGTTAAAATCCCAAAAGGCATAAAAAATGCCACTAAATTACGTATAAAAGGTGAAGGTACTGAAGGTTCTTTTGGTGGTAAAAATGGTGATTTATTTGTAAAAGTTTTTGTAAAAAGTGATGACCGAATTCAATATGATGGATTAGATATATTGTATTCTATTCCTATTTCCCCTTTTGAAGCTGTTTTAGGTGCTGATGTTTCAGTTAATACTTTGGATGGAATTATCAAGCTGAAAATCCCGCCAAAAACCTCTTCAGGACAAAAATTTAGGCTTAATGGACTAGGTCTTAATAAAAATGGTAAATCTGGTGACATTATTGTTACTGTGTCTATTGAAATTCCTAATATTTTGTCAGATGATGAGATTAAGCTGTACGAAAAGCTAAAAAATATTTCAGCGTACAATGTTAGAGAGAACTTGTTTAATGAGTAAAGTCAGGATAAAAGAAATATTTTCGTCTGTACAAGGTGAAGGCCCATATATTGGGTATAAACAGATTTTTGTAAGATTTTGTAACTGTAATTTGAAATGTAACTATTGTGATACTGATTTCGCACCAAATCAATATTTTGATGAATTTGATCCTTTCGAACTTGCTCAGTGTATAAGAAAATATAATCTTTCATTGATTCATTCTCTTTCTTTAACTGGCGGAGAACCCCTTTTATCTAATGTTTTTCTTAAAGAGTTTTTACCGCTTGTTGCTGATATGAAAATTTATCTTGAAACTAATGCTACTCTTGCTGATAGACTTATTGATGTTATTGATTTTGTCGATATCATTGCGGCTGATATAAAAATCCCCAGTGCTTCTGGATTAGCTAATTCTTTCTCTTTCCATGATAAGTTTTTTGAGATTGCAAAGAGGAAAGAATGCTTTGCAAAAGTCGTATTTAATCAAAATATTAATCAAAATGAAATTGCTGAATGCTGTAATCTTGCGGCTAAACATAATATCCCTCTTATTTTGCAACCTCAAATGTCTTCTAAGTCGTTGGATTTTAGCAGCGATTTTCTTAACGATGTTCTTGATAAATTTTTGTTATTATATTCAAATACCAGACTTATTCCTCAAGTCCATAAATTTTTAAATCTTCAATAATGCGGTTTGCAAACACCTTAATTTTGTTGTATAATCCTGTTGAGGTATTTATGGCAATTAGGAAAGTTTTAAGATACGGAGAGAAATCCTTAAGAGAACCATCTAAAGAAGTTCACAAGGTTTCGCGTAAGATTACAGATTTAGTTAATGACTTGTTGGATACAATGTATGCTCAAAACGGTGTCGGTCTTGCAGCTCCTCAAATAGGTGTTAATTACAGAGTTTTTGTTATTGATGTATCGACAGGCAATGAACCTTTAAATCCTTTGATCTTTATTAATCCGAAAATTATTAAAAAGTCGGGTGCTATCGTTAGTAATGAAGGTTGTTTAAGTTTTCCGGAAGCGTATACTGATGTAAGAAGATATAAAAATGTTTTAGTAAAAGCAACTGATGTTAATGGACGTTCATTTACTCTTGAAGCGAAGGACGGATCTTTGCTTGCAAGAGCTATTCAGCACGAATTCGATCATCTTGAAGGTATTTTATTTATTGATCATTGCATTAATAGGTTTGATACCGAAAGTGTTTTAAAAAAATATAATTTACCTCAGTTGGAGGTTGAAAAGCTTATTGATGAACCTGATTTAGAAAAGGAATTAAATGATTAAGGTAGTTTTTTTCGGTACTCCTAAAATAGCACTTAAATCTTTGGAGTATCTTTATTCTTCAGATAATATTGAAGTTGTCGGGGTTGTCACTCAACCTGATAAACCAGCAGGGCGAGGGCATAAGATTTCTTTTTCTCCAATCAAACAATTTGCTTTGGATTATAATATTCCTGTCTTTCAGCCCAAATCTATCAAAAAAGATGATTCGGTT
>CALUQI010000034.1 GCA_944322875.1 Candidatus Gastranaerophilales bacterium | reverse complement strand
ACAAACAGACATTAATTATTTTTTTCACATCTTTCTACATAAGCTTTGTAATAAGCATTTAAAACTTTCTCTTTATCTGCAAAATCTTTTTCTAATATACTTTTTAGTTCTTTAACTAAATAAAAAACCGAATAACAGATGTCATTCGGTTTTTTATGGTGGGGGCAAATAGACAAAGTTAGAACTTTTTTACTTGAATCTGTCAATGATGAAGATTCTTTTTTAAGAACTTTGAATATTGTCTAAATATTTTGTTATATTTTACTTTTTATAATTTTTAATAATTAGTTGGGAAAAATATCATTTTTTGTAAATATAAAAAATTTTATTCTTTTTCTAAACGGCTAAATTCAAGAAATACTTCATCAAGAATTGGTACTTTTATTAAATCTGTATTTATTTTCTTTGTTAAAATATATTCCATTTTTTCTAGATCTTTTTCTTCTTCATATAATTGTTCAAATATCTTAATAATTGAATCTGGATTATTTGAATGTACACCTTCCAAAATTTCTAAATCTTCTATTGATAATAAATAATATTTAAATTGTTGAAAATCATTTAATTGATTATTTTCAATAATTTTTTTTATATTGGAGTTTCCTTTTGTAACATATTTTGTTGAAAAATCATTAGATTCAATAATACTTTTAATATTTCGTTTATGAATATCACCTGACGCATACGGAATATCATAGTAAATTGCAAATGGTATTTGCTTTGTATATTTTCTTAAATCATTTAATTCACTATATTTTGAATTATCCGCAAAATCATTCATTCTATTATACATTTGTGCTATAGGTTTATTAATAAATTTGGTTGAATATTGTGAACCCAAAGTACCTGTTTTAATGTTGTCTATGTTTAGTTGATACCCTTTGCATTCAAACATATATATAGCATCATTTTTCGTATCTTTTATAACCCAATCAAAAAATTCAGCATCAGAACCACCTTTTTTATAGGTTCTTTTTTCTACATTATTATTCCCAAATATTCTCTTTAACAAATTACCGACATATAAATCAAATATTTTATCAAAATAACTTTCTCGGAACTTATTTGCTTCTATAAAATTATTATCAAATTTCCAGTATAAATCACAAATTTGTCTTATGTATATAGTTTTATTTGGAATGCTATACTCATTATTAGAAAGTTTTATTATAGGAAATTGATTCAACACATTAAATTTATATCTACTACCTATATTATCCGAGTTTTTGTCTTTGTCATAGGATTTGAATTCATCTATTGAACAAGAACATGTATTAAGGAAATTATTTATTTCATCTTCGGATATAAGAATTTCAGGATTTTTACAAAATTCAATTAAATCTCTTTTGTAAAAAGTAGAATTTATATAATGAGTACACAAAATTAAGTATAGAGAATATGCAATATGAAAGTAACGGTCAATTGTTAAATTTGTTTTTTCATAGAAAATTTTATTTAGTCCCAATTTTAATTCATTATCATACTTATTATAAAATAAATAAGGTCTTGCTATACAATATGCTTCACAAATATTAAATTTAAATTGTTCATATCTTACACGAATCAACATTTCATCAATATTTTTGTCCTCAATAATTGGTTCTGGTAAATTGTTAATATAACAACTGCAAATGGTCATCAATTCTCTAATAGTAAAATTTCTCAGTGAAAGTTTTTTATGTCTGTTATCTGATGTAATTAATAATATATTTGCCAAGTAGGATAAAATAAATTGATTTACATATATTTTTATTTGAGATAACATATCTTTATTTATATCCTTAAAGGCATTAAAAGTAGATGCATCCAAACTCCAAGAAGCGTCTGATATAATAGATAAAGAACTTTTTAATTCAAAATTTTTGAAAAAATTTATAAAACATTCATTATTTTTTTCTTTTAATAATGTATTGATAATATTCTTTTTATTAACCATTTTTTATCCCTTTATTTTCACTACTACTGCCTTGCGTTATAGCATCTAATACACATTTATCCATTGTCACCAATTCAGGCGAAGATATAATCATATCATATACATTTGTTGCAATTTTGTTTAAGTTCCCTAATGCTGACAATGTGTAATCGTGTATTGTATGTCCGTGTTGATTTTCTCCTCGATATTGCAGAATTTGTACTCCCGGCATTCTTTCGCCTTTATCGTTTGTTTCACAAGTTGATAATTCGAAAGGTAATCCGTATGAGATACTTTCATCAAATACTTCGTGAAATTTATAAAAGTCTGTTTCTGTCAAATTTTGCAAGTGTTCAAAATATCCCGGAGCAACATAATTCTTTAATTTTTCGGATAAAAATGAAATATCTTCAATATTTTCATTTGGGTTAAAATGTTTTACCATAAACTGAAATAAATTATTCACTGTTGGAATAAAATTAACCACAATATAATCAAGATAGATTTTTGCTTTATATATTTCATCTGCTAATAATAATCTGTCGCGTTCTGGCGGAAACATTGAAAATATTTCGTTTGTGGCTAAAATAATTTGTTCTAAACGTCTTATATATCCTTTATAAAAAAAATAGTTTTCACTTTTTTGTAAGTCAAGTGAATCAAATCTATCTTTATTCTTTTTGAAATTATCAAGTTCTTCCTGATATTTATCGTTTAGGTGTTTAATTTGTTCTTCAGAATAAAAAGAATGAGTTATTATTTGTTCTTGAAGAAATTTCTTATTTTCGTAATTGTAATAGTATTTTCTGATATTATTTATTTTTGTATCAACCCAACACATAGTTTTCAAATAACCAACATAAATAATATCTTTAAATATTAGTTTTATAGGCGGATTGTCAGGACTATCAATAAAAGAATCTCTCCAATTAGGATTTCTGAACTTATTGATTTCATCCAATTCTTTAATTGCATTATCAACAAGTTCCTTAACAACTCCGGCAAATTGAATAACTACCAATTTCTGATGAAAAAATGATGAATTATAAACCTTTATACTCAAAAGAATTTTATCAATAAGATAAATCAAAATGTTTAATTTTTTATGAAAATCATCCAAACTATAATACATACGTTGAGCATATTTAACTTGTTTATCACTTGGAAGATTTGCAGCAATATCACCTTGTCTGTTTGATTCGTGAATGTATGACAAAACATTCTCCATAACTGAATCAATTTCAAATATTAAATTAATTAACTGTGGGTAATTACTTGTTGTAAATGTATAATCACCTGCAAATATCTTAAAACTTAATGAAGGTGTTCTTACTAAATAAAAAGCATTTTTATAATTTTCTGCAGTTGGTTCATTTATAAATTTTTCCAAGCAGGCTTTTCGTCTTTTTTCATTATTTGTAAGTTTTAAACATTCTTGTAACATTTGATGAAAATGCAAGGTTAAATAATCCAATGCTCTTATTTGAGATTTTCTTTGTTTTTCAGCTTCAAAATATATATTTACAATAAAGAAAATTACAATAGGAATAATAATTTGACCGATTATACTTATCCAACTGTCAAGTTGGCTATTTCCAGATTCTGTTATACTTAATAGGGAAAAACTCATACACAAATCCTTTTAAAATTATATTTGAATACTAGATTATCTTTTATCTTCAATTAGTTCAATGATAAACCTATCAGGTGTTAGCACATAACAACATTTACCTTTGAAATAAGTTGATACATAAATATCTGATATTATTTTACCACCTAATTTATTTACAAGGACATCACAACAATATTTAAAATCATCAACTATATATGCTTGGTGTAATATTCTCATAAAATGTTTTAAACAAACATCCAATAGATGCCTATTGGGTAAATTTTCTAAAAGCTCTAACATAGGCATATTTTCATTTTAACTCCCATATTTTCATCTATATAGACATCTGATTTTTTATATTCTATATATTGATAATCTTCAAAATATTCTTCAACATTTGTTGTTGCTATACCCATATGATGAAATTTAAAATGTTTGTATTCATCGTATAAATTTTCCATTTTTAATAATTGACTTAAATTATCTTCCATATTCATGTTTATTGCTTCCAAGTTATACTCCTATAAAAATAATTTTTTTAATATGCTCAATAATATTTTGTTTTTTGTATGCTTCATTAATTATTTTTAACCAAGCACTTGTTCGTGCAGAAATACTATATTCAGATAATATTTTTTGTCTTACTTCATTAAAGTCTAATTCAACTTTAATTTCTCCTGTTTTAATTTTTTCTATTTTGTTATTCCAATCTTCACCGTCTTTTACAAATAATTCTTCAGGATATCCTATTAAATTTGCCAATTCTATATATGTCGTAATATCACTAACAAGATCAGTAACTCCAATATAGAGTGTTTTTAACATTCTGCAATTTCCTTTTGATAAACCGACAGGTGTTTTTTCTTGCGGAATACAAATTAAATCAAATTTTTGAATATTGTAATCAACCGTTTCTCTACTCCATTCGATATCGCCACCACGAGTAATAGTTTTTAAATTTTTTATTTGTAATTTTTCTAATATTGGCAAATTTGTTGTTGTTCCAAACCAACCAATTTGAGGATTATCTAAATTAAGATTTTGTTTTAATTCAATATTTTTATCAATAACATCAAGTGCATCATCTAAAACAGCAATATTTTTATTATATTTTTTATAAAAATCCGCTAAATATTGTGAACCTGCAATAACTAAATCCGAATATTTTACCAATTTCAGATAATCGCCAACATACATATCATCAACATCAAAAATAATGAATTTGTTGCTAAATAAATATTTAAAAAATCTTTTTTTTAAATATTTATAATCACTTTTTTGAAAAATTAAAATATCCGCCCGTCTTAAATTTTCATTGATTGAAACATTATAACCTCTATTTAATAATTCTTTTGTTATTTTATAAACTCTTTGCCGCGTTGAACCTGCGTTTTCGTCTCCGGAGGTTACAAAGGCTATTTGTAAATTTTTCATTAATCTATAATCCTTTTAATAAAGTTCTTAATTTTACTCATTATTTTGCAAATTTTTCGCAATTTTTTGTTGTTAGGTATATATTGATAATATTTTGTAATTTCACCTCCAAAACTTTGTTTAAACATTACTATTGGCCATATCTTAGGTTCTTTTATTTTAAGCCTTTCTTACAAAGAGTTAAACATATTGCACAAAAAGACAATTGTCTTTTTGAATAAGATCTATTATCTATATAATGCACTCTTTGATAAATTTTATTTTCATCTTATATACCCCTTTATCGTCTTTCTTCAAATGGGATACAAACTTTTTCTTTTTCAAAAACAATAATTGAATTATAAAAATGAATACTGTTAGTAATATTTGTAAAAATTGGCATTTTCATTTTTTCTTTATTTGTTATATCTCTGTATCTGTCATCCGAATGAAAAAACCAAGCATTCAAAGCATCTATGTGATCTTTCGCATATTCTATAAATGTATGTTTTGAGTCTATAAAATCCTTCCAATAATTGGTATGCAAATCTTCTACAAGATAAACTCCATCATCGGAAATTTTATCATAAATTTCGTCAAAAGTTGTTATTTGTTGGTTTGTGGTATGTCCACCATCATCAATTACAATATCTATTTTAGGTAATTTTTTTATAATATTTCTTAAATCATCTCTATTACTTTGGTCTGCAATAATCACATGTATCCCATTCTGTAAATCTTCATACTGCTTACATTCAGCATCTATGTCTACACCATAAACATTCGCTTGTTCTCCAAAATATGATTTCCACATTTTTAAAGAGCCTCCTTTGCACACACCAATCTCTAATATATTAACTGGCTTATTTTTAAATCTTTCAAAATGTTTGTTATATATATGAAAATAATGGTGCATTTTATCAACACTTTTATCTGTTGAGTTTAGGAAATAGTTATAAAGGGCATTAACATCAGAATCTAAATGAAAAGCACTTACTTTTGTTTTTGTCAATAAATATCTTGAATTGACTTTATACTTATATGGAACTGATGTTGTTATTTTAAACCGCAACCTTATTCCTAAAATTTTAATTTGTTTATATGTATAACCCTCTACATTCACTTTTGATATTGAAAAAATCTCATTTCTTATTGACATAATTATTCTCCTATATTATTATTTCCTACTACTGTCGCAATTCTCTTTACATCTTCTCCTGTCAGATCAAGATGCAAAGGTAAAGATAATACATGTTCTGATACATATTTTGCGTAAGGACAAGTATCTTTGGCATAAGAATACATTCTATATTCGGTATTATCCCTATAATGAACTCCCGGATATATTTCATTTTCGTTTAATTTAAGAATTAATTTTTCCCTGTCCGGAACAAGTATCTGATACAAATGACGTGATGAAAGACAATCTTTATCTATAGTAATGAGTTTGATATTTTTATTATTTTCAAATTCATTGTCATAAATTTGAGCCAGTTTCCTACGATAAGCATTATCTTCATCTAAATATTTCAAGCTAACTAAACCAAGAGAAGCCATTATAGAATTTCCGTGAGCTTTATAGCCAATATATTCGACATCATATTTCCATTTATAAGCTCCGTCTTTGTTTACAGAACGTGCATAAGTGTCTTTATTGATACCTAGCCAAGACATTTTTCTTACAATTTCATCATATCGTTTTTCTTTGAAGCAAATCATACCACTATCTCCAGTAGGTAGATTTTTAACTGCTTGATAAGAATAAACTATGACATCTGCATTTTCTTTTCCCGGCAAACTGCCATCAATATATCTAGTGCCTGCCATATGTGCAGCATCTAATATTAATTTCAAATTGTATTTTTTGCAAATTTCTTCTATTTCTTTAAGATTTGCTGTGTTTCCACCCAATCCAACAAACATTATGGCTCTCGTTTTGTTTGTGATTTTCTTTCTTACATCTTCAGGGTCTAAGTTAAGCGAATTATCAACATCTGCAAATACTGCTTTCATCTTATTTCTATGAATTGCATGATTGGTTGAAATAAATGTTATTGGTGTTGTAATTATTTCATCATAATCAGCCCATTTATTTTCATTTTTTAAAATTTCAATAGCCATATCCAACCCGATTGTTGAAGAATTTAAATAATGAGCATTTTCTAAACCAGTATATTCTTTCCATGCTTCCTCAAACTTAACAGTTTTAAATCCTAATCCTGTCCAACCAATTTCTAAACACTCTTTTATTTCATTTAAGCACTCATCTATACGATATTTTGGTTTAAATAATTGAATTTTCATATATTGTTACTCCTATCTTGTGCTTTCTACATCTTTATAAATATTCTGTAATTCTATTTGAAGTTTAGAATGCAATAATACCTCTTGTTTTTTAGCTAAATCTTTTGTTTTTTTGATAAAATGTGCAGGATTTCCCGCCCAAACTTCTCCATCCGGAACATTTTTTGTTACGACACTACCTGCACCAATTACACAATTATTACCAATGACTACATTTGGCATAATTATTGATTGGCAACCAATAAAACAATTATCTCCAATTTTTATTCTGCCCAAGGTTGCTTTAAAACAAGACTTTGTAAAATATTGTTCACAAGTATGTGTTGAACAATCGTGTGTTAAAAATGTTATATTTAAAGACAATAGACAGTTCTTGCCAATTTCAATTAAATAAGGTTCGCTTCCCCAAATTATATTTGAACAAACATAACTACCCTCACCTATTTTTACACCAATATTCCTTGCCTGTTCTGTAAAATCAAAATTAGTAAGTTCCATTTTATTTTTTGTATATGAATAGACTCTTATACCACAAATATATATTTCTCGTTTGCCATTTGAATATTTTTTCTTTTGATAAATCCTCATAATTTGTCTCCATAAAATTCTCTATACCACTTAACAAAATTGTGGACTCCTTCTTCAACTGAAATTTTTGGTTTAAAGTCAAAAGTTTCATATAAATCAGAATTATCAGCTTCTGATTTTACAACTTCACCGGGTTGAATAGGCATAAAATTAATAACCGCTTTTTTGCCGATTTCTTTTTCCATTAATTCAATGTATCGCATTAATTCTACAGGGTGTGAATTGCCTATATTATAAATTTTAAATGGTGCTACTCCGCTTCTTGATGGGTCAGGAGTTGCTACATTTCTATTCCAATTTTTATCAATTTCAGGTACTTTGCCTAAAAGAACTTTACATACACCCTCTGCTATATCTTCAACATAAGTAAAATCTCTTACCATTTGACCGTTATTAAATACATTTATCGGCTTTCCTTCGATAATATTCTTTACGAATATAAATAAAGCCATATCGGGTCTGCCCCAAGGACCATAAGCATTAAAAAATCTTAAACAGGTTGAGGGTATTTTAAATAAATGAGCATAAGAATGAGCAATAACTTCATTTGCCTTTTTTGTTGCTGCATATAAACTTAATTGATGGTTACATCCGTCTGATTCATCCCAAGGCATTTTGTTATTTGCACCATAAACAGAAGCGGTAGAAGCAAACACAAAATGTTCTACATTATTTTCTCTACATTGTTCTTCTAAATTTACAAAACCTATCAAATTGGAATCAACATACGCATAAGGATTTTCAAAGCTATAACGAACACCGGCTTGTGCAGCAAGATTTAAAACTCTTTGTGGATTATGTATTTTAAAAACACGAGCTAAATTTTCCCTGTCTATTAAATCAATTCTTTCTTCAACAAAATTATCAAATTTATGAAGATTTTTAAGCCTTGCTTCTTTTAAATTTACATCATAATAGTCGTTTACATTATCCACACCAACAACTTCGTGGCCATCTTTTAAGAGTCTCAAAGCGACAAAATGACCGATAAAACCTGCTGTTCCGGTTACAAGTAATTTCATTATTTATCTTCTCCTCTAAATTCGATATTTAATGGTTGCAACTCTTTTAATAAATTATGAATAGGTAATCCTTCCGTCATTTTAGTTAATGCATTAACATCTTTAGGGAAACATTTTCCACCATACCCAAATTTACCGTCAGGCCCTGGAACTTGAGTATGAGGTGCATTTATGTATCCTGATAATAAAATTCCCTGCTGAATTTTTCTGTAATTAGCTTCGCATCTTTTGCATAAATCATATATGCCGTTAAAATATGTAACTTTTAATGCACCAAAGACATTGTGTGCATATTTTGTTATTTCAGCTTCAAGAGATGTCATTTCAATATGTTTTTTGCCAATAAATATTTGACTTAAAAATTCTTCTTCTGCAGTAAACACCATTGGTTGAGAACAAAAATCTTCATATGCCGTTCTTTCTGTCAAAAATTCAGGCATGAAATAAACATCGCGACCTGTTTCTTCACTTAATTTGCCAGAAGTTCCGGGGGTAATTGTTGTTCTGATAAATATCGGTTTACCTTTTGGCAAATTGTTAATTATTTCTTTTAGCAACGTTAAATCTTGAGTTCCGTCAAGTTCTGTCGGAATATGAATACTAATAAATATGACATCAGCCTTTGATACATCATCATTCATACCTTTTGGTGGATCAGAAACCAAAATATTAATGGATGGATTATGTTCTTCAATCCATTTTTTTAAAGCTCCACCGATAAAACCGCATCCAATAATTCCTACTGTTATACTCATTAATTTTTTCCCTTTATTTTTTTCTTAAATGTTATTTTTATTCCAATAATTGTTAAAATTTTTTTCTTTCCTGAGTTTGAATAATAATTTTTTAAAGAAAAAAGTTTTTCAGCAAAGTTGCGATATTCAAATTTTGTGTTTATATTTTGCATAGAAAGTAATTTCTCAATAGAAAATAATTCATATTCACAAGCGGAAGAAGTAAAGTCTGATTTTAATGATGAAATATTATTATTTAAAATATTGGATATTAAATCTATCCAAGTGTTTTTTATTTGCAAACAATCATATTTTTTCATTAACCCTTTTGCATTTGCACTAAATTTAGAACGTAACTTCCTATTATTTATTAAAATTTCAATTTTTCTTGCGAAATCTTGATAAGTTTCTTCAGCTAAAAACCCATTTTTATTATCTATAATCAGCTCGTTTA
Organism: Candidatus Gastranaerophilales bacterium; assembly: GCA_944322875.1. Taxonomy (GTDB): domain Bacteria; phylum Cyanobacteriota; class Vampirovibrionia; order Gastranaerophilales; family Gastranaerophilaceae; genus SIG32. The sequence goes on along the minus strand of CALUQI010000034.1, from coordinate 5,970 downwards.
CACCACTTGCACTTTTAAATCCAATAGACGGCAAACCAACACTTAGAGCTTCAGATAATCCATTAGGAAACCCTTCAAAATAAGAAGGAAATACACAAAAATCATAATTTAAATAGGTTTTAAATGGTTCTTTTGTGATACCGCAAAAATGTATTTGGTTATCCAAATGCAAAGATTTAACTAATTCTTTACACTGTAATTCTAGCTGCGGGGGCTGAGATTGCCCATATATATCAATAGTCCAATCCTTGTACTTATTTGCGATTAAGGCAAAGGCTTTTATTAAAAAGTCATGTCCTTTCCAACAATCTATACGGCTTAAATATATAATTTTCTTATGCTCAACAGATGTATTAACATATTCTAATGCCGGTTTTGTAGGATTTGGAATACATATAACTTGTTTATCTTTTATGTAATCAGGTAATAATTTGTAATAACTCGGGAATAAAATTTGAGAAATGGTATTTATATATAAATCTTTTAAATTTTTAGTATTTTTATGAACTGCAAAATAAAAATCAGGACGTGAACGGAACAATAATATTCGTGGAATATTATTAAATTCTTCTGCAAGGTTTGCATCAACATACAAATAAGCAAAGAAAAAAAGAAGGATATCTGGTCTATTTTCTTTAATGAAATGATTAACAGCACTTGAAAAATTATTTAAACCGCTGTAATAATCATATAAATTTATAAATTTAACATTTTGATTTAAATTTGGTTCACCTTTTTCTTTTGTATAACAAATACCATAAACGTCATATTTTTCTGACAAAAAATTTGAAATATTTATAAAAGATGTAATTGCACCACCTGTAGTATTAACAACGGCATCTTGTGTGATGATGAATACTTTTTTAACCATTACCCACCCCATTCTGAATTATGAGAATAATGATTATGATTAATTCAACGATCATTATAGGTAGGAATATATTAAAAAGCTTTTTATATTTTTTTAATTTTTTATTTACCTTTTTATTTACCTTTTTAAAATCATTATGAATTTTCTCTAAAAATTGTTCATCTCCTAAATATAAATCTATGTGATTTTTTATAAGTGCCTTCCAAATATTATCTTGATTCTTAGAACATATTGTCGAACGTGAATCTTCTTCATATTGTCTGTAATTAAACAGAATTTCATCAATTCTATAAACATCAAAACCTTGTTCAATGAAAGAAAGCCATAAGTCATAATCTTCGTAACCGTAAAGCATATAATCTTTATACATTCCGACTTTTATAAAATCGGCTTTTCTAAATAATGCAGAACAAAAAATACAATTATCATAAAGAATATTTGATTTATCAAAATCCTTTAAATCCCAATATTCATTTTTGATACCAAACATTCTTGCTTTGCAATAAACAATTCCAATATTAGGATTTTCTTTTAATATTTTGACAGCTTTTTCTATATAAGTTGGTTCAATAGTATCATCTGCATCCAGAGGAAGTATGAATTCTCCACTTGCAGCTTCTATTGCCATATTTCTTGCATTTATAACACCTTTATTTTTATTTTCGTCAAAGAATAAAATATTTTTGTATTTATCAGCAAATGTTTTAATAATCTCATTACTATTGTCAGTAGAGCCGTCATTAACTATTACAATTTCAATATCTTTGTATGTTTGAGCTAAAACTGAATTAATTGCATCGGATACATATTTACCCTGATTATAACAAGGGATTATAACAGATACTTTTTTATCCATTATTTTCTCCCAAATACTGAACAACTACTCTTGCATCCTTTGTATAATTTTTTAATTCTGCTTGAATGTTTTTATTCAAATGAACAGTTTTCTTATGGTCATTTAGGGTTAGTGATTCTTTTTTGCCGTTATTCTCCAATAACAAATCACAAGAACCACAAACACAAACAATATTTTTATCAAATTCTGTATCTAAAACAGTCTGTTTATTAGTTTCCAAGTCAAAAAGAATATCAATCTTTTTTGTGCTTTGTTTAGAATTTAAAGTTTCATCTGTATTTGTTTCAAGCATGCTATACAAATTAGTCATAACCTTCTATTCTCCTTAAATCTCATCACATTTTATTCAAAATGTGATGTTAGGAGTAAAGCATTGTTATTACTGAATTTTCAGCTATCAAAAGTTTAAAAAAATAGGAGAACATCACAAAATTTTTAACAAATTTGTAAGGTAATTTGTTTGTGATAATATATGTTTGAGCAGATGAAAAAATAACTCATTACATAATGAATAAAATGTAATGTAATAATCTGTCTAAAATCTAATGATGAATTGATTTTTTACAACTTTAATATTTCGAATATTTAATTGTATTAATTTATCACCAAAAATATTTTTGTGTTAAAATTATTTTGTAGAGAAGGTTCATTACACTCTGAATATACTGTAATCTTATAAAAATGTGATGTTCTTCCAACTATAAACAGGGTTTCGACTATAAAATAAAGTTTGTGTAACTTTCATCAATTTGGTCTTGTTCTATACCGATATAACGAAGTGTTATTTGCGGACTTGAATGATTAAAGATTTTTTGAAGCATAGCAACATCTTTGTATTTCTTGTAATGATGATAGCCGAAAGTTTTTCTCATAGTATGCGTACCGACTTTTTCTTGCAGACCTGCTTCTTCACAAGCATACCGAATAATATAGTAAGCTGCATACCGTTCTAATCTATTTTTGAATATTGTTAAAAACAAAGGTTCATCAGCACGTCTGCCTTTGGTAAATTCTTCAAACATCGGTTTTAATTTAGAATTGATAGGAAATTTCTTAAATTTTCCTGTTTTCTTTTCTACAATTTGAATGTGGGTTCGACCACGAACATCACCGACATTTAAAGCTAAAATGTCAGATATTCTCAACCCACAATTCGTTCCGATTGTAAAAAATAAAAGATTTCTCATACTTTGTTTTTTGAGAATTGCTTCAACTTTTCTCAAATCTTCTTTGTTTCTGATTGGTTCTACTGTTGTCATTTTTTCTCCGTTCTACTTGACTACACCTATAATTGTCTATTGAAAAACCAACCCCTACCTGAATTTACGAAAAAATAATTATTTAATAGGAAAGTAATAGTCCACGAGGTAACTTGCAGCATCAAAAGGGTGTTCCAAGAATTTCAAATCGTGGTCGTTTTTGATTTGCTTTAATGACGGAACATCAACGATAGATGTACCTTCCTTGAAAGATAAATTATAAACATTGTGCAATAACCATTTGCACCGTTTATCAATAAATAATGAAACCGTGCCTTTTGAATTACGGACTTTTGCATTAAAAGCCTGTATTCTGTTCAAAATTGGCGGATTGAAATTCCTTAATTGAAATTTCGGACTATAACCGTGTGATTCTAACGCACGTTTTATAATCATATAATTGGTAAACTCCGATTGTGCCGTTCTGTTATCGCCCGAAGCATCACCGTTTATAATCAAATCCCCTTTATGATTAGGGTATCTGCGTATAAATTCGTCTATTGCCTGTTGAGTTGTAGTATTTTCAATCGTCAGTTCATCAAAGAAATAAATATTTTTATCGTCTTTATGAGCTAAACACCAACACATAGGATCAACATTGAAGTCACAAGTCAAATGCAGGGGTAAATTAGGATTGTAGCGAAGTGTTTTGATATTATCGTCAGTAAAGTTTTTAACAACCAAACCACTTGAATAATTACCGAATTGACCGAGTACATTTATTCTGTAATACTCCGGATCAAAATCTTCCTTCATTGATTCAAGATAGTGTTCCGGCAAATAAATATTATTAGATGTCGGTGCAATAATCAGCCTGTAATTCTCTTTTTTAGATTCAACAAACCTTTTATAAATCCAACCTTTATTTGCTTGTGGGTTCGTATGACCGAATAATCTGTATCTGAAATTACCCCAAGACGGTTTGATATTAGTGTTTCTCAAACGGCCTATTAACTGTTTAAAAGCACTATCAGATACTTGTGATGCTTCTTCAATTTCTGCCCAATGCAAGTTCAAAGATTTGATTTTTTCGGGATTATCTACACCTTTAAAAAGAATTTCAGAGCCATTAGCGAATGTCATTTTCTTTTCAATTTTGTTGAAAGTATAGTGTTTCCCTGCAACATAACCCATAGTTTCAAGATGTGAAAAATATGATTCTAATGTCGTATCACGCACTAAAACATATTCTTTTGCACAAACAAGACCACGACATCCCGGATATTTCCTTGCAAGCATAATTCCTAAAAGTGAACCGCACCAAGTTTTGCCCGAACCGTAGCCACCTTGATAAATAACAACATCAAGCGAATTATTATCCCCGAATGAATTGGAAGATGTCCGCTATTTACAAGATAGTTATATAACGAATGTTAATTATCGTTATTATGTAGAAAAAGTCCAACAGGCATATTTTGAAAGATTAGTTGAAGGTGCAAAAACAATACAAGATTTAGAATTTGTCCAACAAGAAAGACAAAGATATGTTGATACGTCTCAACTATTATCTATCACACATAATGCTGAAGAACTTTTGCAACCTAAAAAAGATTTAAAAATAATTACAACAGGCTACCCGACAATAGATAAAAAACTCGGCTGTATGCAAGGGGGTGATTTCATCATACTTGCCGGAGCAACAGGAATGGGTAAAACCTGTATGGCAATAAACCTCATAGCACAAATAGCAAAACTCGGTTTTAAAGTTGATGTATTCAGTTTGGAAATGTCATTACAACAGTTGCAAAACCGTCTTATATGTTCTCAAACAGGAGTAAATGCTTCAAGATTTAGAACACGGTCTTTCGCTGATTATGAAAAAAGAGTATATGAAAAATACATTAACGAAACGTTACCAACTCTGCCTATAAAGATTTGTGCCGAATACAATATTACCGTTGATAGAATCAGAGATATGGCAAAGAAGTCCGATAGCGACATTGTATTTATTGATTATTTAGGTCTAATCAACGGTGAAAAAAGCAAATCTACTTATGACAGAGTTAGCGAAATTTCAAGAGAATTGAAATTAGCAGCTATGGAAACAAACAAACCGTTTTTTGTTTTACATTAGTTGCACAGAGGTTACGCAGACAGGCAGGATAAAACACCGAGATTATCTGATTTAAGAGATTCCGGCAAAATTGAACAAGATGCCGATACGGTTTGTTTTGTCCATAGACCTGCTTATTATGAACCAAATAAATGTAGTGATGTTGATTTACAGTTCTTGATTGCGAAATCAAGGCACGGACAGGGAAATACAAAGATTGACCTATTCTATGATGCACGTTCACAAACTGTAAGGGAGAAATTATCACTATGATAGGAAATATTTATTCAAATATTAAAATGTCACAAGAGGACAGAATATTATTACATCTGATAAATAACGGAAAAATCAGCAACAAGGAATGTAATGAAATATACGGTTTCAGACATTTGCCGAGCGTTATCCGTTATTTAAGAAAAAGAGGGATAAAAATAACAAGTGAACCAAGAAACGGTGATAACCGTTTTGGCGGAAAAGTTTATTGGGTTGATTATACGTTAGCTCCAATGAGAGAACAACCGCCACACGTTCAAGAAATGATTAAAAGGTTTAAAGCAAATTACGCACCTAAGAATTGAGGTGCGATATGAGGTTAATCAAGAACAATGATATTGACTATGAAAAAATCATTGTTGCTTGGCAGCCATTCTACAAAGACCCATTAACCAAAGAAGATGCTTATGAAATAACAACAAACATCTTTAATTTGGCAAATCTATTTTTGAAATGGGAAGAAGAAGAAAAAGCCAAAAAAGATATGGATAAACAATGTAAAGGAGCATAAAATGACAAAACCACTTATTACTCAAAAGTGCGTCATTTATGCAAGAGTTTCAAGTAAAGAGCAGGAAAGAGAAGGTTATTCAATTCCTGCTCAACTGAAATTCTTGAATGAATACGCAAATCAAAACGGTTTTATTGTCGCAAAAGA
>CALUQI010000033.1 GCA_944322875.1 Candidatus Gastranaerophilales bacterium | reverse complement strand
TACCTCATCCGAAGATGTACGTATAACTTTGCTTTCAAATTTCCAAACACGTTCAATGTGGACTCCCGCAACCATTTAAAGTAAAGGGTTTTAGCAATTTAGCTAGAACCCTTTTTTAATGCTTTTGTGTAATATTTGTGTAACTAATGTATTTTTAACTTATACAAAACCCATAAAAAGGATAAATATGACATTAAATATTTTATTCTGTCCAAAATAATCAAACTAACTGTAAATTGAAATTAAACCATGTGTCTTTTTACACAGGAATTTAATTTTTTTGAACTAATAGGGGTGTGTTTCAAATATACCTTGATTTTTTTAGTCAGAAATCGCTAAAAATGAAATTCCTGAACTGGCAAAAAAGTCCGATTACTGTCCGTCAATGTCTAGTCACCAATCTTTTGTTTAACTTCATAAACAAAAGATTACATATTTTGTTATATCTGCAAATGAATATACTTATATTAAAAAAGGGGCTTATGCCCCTTTTTTATGATTCCTAATATTGTCTATTTCTGTAGCTGTAAATGATTTTTTATTTTTTCTTAGGTATTTCATTACTAAAATTCATTTTCGGTTTTTCTAATTTTGGAGATATTTTAAAATCAAATTTTTTAAATTTATCATTTGCTTTTTCCAATTTAGGCACGAATTCTTTTTTATTTATTTTATTACTAAAATTTATTTCCAGCTTTTCTAATTTTGGGGATATTTCTTCTATATCACCTCTTAGACCTCGTCTAATATCAACCATTGCACCGTCTAAAGTTCTTTGAAATTTTTTTGTTGCTTTCGTGTATTCTTGTAAAATATTGTTTGCATTGAATTCTTTAGCTAAATCTATAGCTTTTTGTTCATCAAATTCATGATGATGTCTTATTGCTTGACCAATTTCTAAATCAGTTTTTACTTTACCTCCCTTATGTGATAGCGATAAAGCAATATCTTTTCCATCTGCCACTTTACCCCCGTCTAAAAATCCGTTTGCGTACAAGGTGGACCCTCCATTTGCAGATGCTCTGTATTTTATAATAGCCTGTGATGAGCCTGGATTTGTAATGGATACTGCACCTTTACCGACTACTTTTTTGCCGTCTCTTAATCTCATTCCTGCTATTGCATAATTTGATTCAGCTTTGTATGCGATATCGAGTTTTGGATTAGTTGTTTTTTCAAGTACTTTATTAACAACTTTTGCAACTTTTTCATCTTGTTTAACAATTTGTTTAAGTTGTGTGCCTCCTAATGTAATTCGACCTGCTACTCTTTTTGTTTCTGGTAACATTTTTACGATTTTCCCCATGATTTTCCAGATTGCCATAATAATTTTCCCCTTTCTTTGTTTACTTTTCTAAAATTTAATTAATTCTGTTATGATTCCTCTATTTGTTCTTTTCGAAAATCGATTTCCCTTACTCCTTCATAAAAACATTCAAAATTCTAAAATTGCTAAAATTTATGAAATTAAAAGTATAAATTAGTCAAATATAGAATTGACAATACATTACAGATTTACAAAACTTAATGTACAATACTTGTAAGTGCTAAAAGTGAAAGTTTAAGAAGCAAAATTTGTAATGGGTGTAAAACAAGAGTTCGGTAAAAAAATAAAAAGAATGCGTATAAATCGAGGTATGACACAAGAAGAATTAGCAGAAGCCGTAGATTTATCTCAACGTGCAATGAGTGGAATTGAAACAGGTGAAAATTTTGTATCTGCAGAAACAATTGACAAACTTGTCAAAGCCTTAAATACAACTTTGGAAGAATTATTTTCAATTGACCATTTGAAAATAGGTGAGGAATTAAGACAAGAAATAGATGAAAAACTAGATTCGCTAAATAATGACAGTGAAAAATTGACAATTGTATATAATGTAGTAAAAAGCCTTTTGAAAGAATAGGATTTAATTATTTATTATATGTTGTTGCGTACAGTGGTTGACTTAGCTTTAATTTAGTAGTAGAACCGTCAAGGAATATCAACATCTTTCCCGTGTTGTAATGCCCCTCTAAAGTTGCCTTCTAAAGTGCATATATTAATAAATTTTTATCAATAACGTTACAATCACATTCACTCATAGATTTAAAAGCTGTACCGACTAACATTGTACCTGCTACTTATTTGGAGTGAAGATATCTCATAGTTGTGTGGACATCCGAATGACCTAATAATTCTTTTATTATATTAATTTCGTGTAATATTTGTGTAACTAATGTATTTTTAACTTATACAAAACCCATAAAAAGGATAAATATGACATTAAATATTTTATTCTGTCCAAAATAATCAAACTAACTGTAAATTGAAATTAAACTATGTGCCTTTTACAAAACAACATATAAGCATTATTCTATCAAGTGGAAGTTTTGACTTAAGATTTAAAGTGTTAGCTGTTTTTAGTAATATTAAAAATTTCTTTAAAAGTAGTTTTTATAACTGTAAAATTGCTGGGTTTATATTTTTTAAAAACATTGTGAGCACCTTTTTTCTAAATAATTATTTTTGTATTTAAAATAGTCAATAATTTTTTGAATGCCTATCAAGTTATGGTTTTGTTCTATATGAGGATAGTTTTTTAATGCGTTTCAATTTTTTAATGCCTCTTGTTCTTTCGTTTAAAATGGTGTTATTCCCACCAAGGTTTTTTCTGCTAAATTATATTTTTTATAGTTAAAAAAGCAATCATTATCTTCTTGTGTTTTAAGGAAATAAGCACCTTTAAGTCTCACAATTGTGCAGATTTTTTCAATGTGCTTTATCTCGTGAGCAAGAAGAGCTTTGCTATATCCGGATTTATTATTAATATGGAGTTTTAGTGGAGAAATATTTTTATTAACGGAAATAATGTAATCATTAGCAGAAAAACTCATATCAGGTAGCATTGCCCGAAATTGCAGTGGTGGTTTAAGATTTTCTGGTAATCCAAGTTCTTTACATAGTCCATTATATATTTTTTTAATTTCCTTTCGTTTCTGATATAAATTTGCTGTTTGTTTAAAATTATTGGTTTTATTTCTATTATATATTTATTTATTATTCGAAACTGCACTATACAACTTTAAATTTGTTTGGTATCAATTCTTTTATGTTTTTATCGTTGTTGATTTTATTTATTTCGTGTAAAAATCCGTCATACATAGAATATTTTGATTCTTTTGCATCAAAATTTTTTTTAGATATTGAAAAATAATCAATTGCACAGCTTATTTTTTGATTATCAGAAATCGGATTGCCGTTAGCATCAAGGAGTTTAGAATTATTTAAGTATATTTGTTTCGCTTTTTCCGTGTTTGTATCAATAATTAAATTTACATTTGAAGAAAGCTCATGTATATAGTCATTGTTGTGCATTTTTTCTTCAATAATATTTTTCAATTCTGATGTTGTTAATTCAACAGTTTTAATTTTGGGCTCTGGTCTTTTTAGAGAGAACAAAAGTTCAATTTTTTTTAAAGGCGTTTCTTGATGATTTAAGCCCCGCCATATCCACCCTTTTCTTACAAGGCCGATATCAGAGCCAGTAATATTTTTTATCCCATTAGCGTAAACTGTTCCCATGGCTGTCTGTGCGGTTTTTGGGGTTTCCCGGCTAAATGGCAGATCAAATCTAATGTTTGGAAGAATTTCTCTTTGGAAACCTTCACGTTCTTCTATTGGATTTATGATATTTTGGTATATATCGGCTAAACGAAAATCGGAGCTTGAAATATTTTGATTATTCAATATTTTTGCACTGCCATTTCTATCAATGTTCAAATCGAATATGTTCGCACCCATAGCAAATGGTTTTGGAAAAATAATATTGGGTGCTTGAGGTGCTTCGTGAATGTGACCGCCGATTATAAATTTTAAATCCATGCCCAGTTTTTGTATCTTTTCTTGTATTTTTTGTGCCAGTTTCATTCCGTCATGCAGCAAAATAACAATGCCTTTTACGTTATTTTCCTTAATTATATTCCTTAAATCAGGACTGATTTCTTCAATTGTTTGCAGGGCTGGTTTAATGAAAAGTTCTTTATTTTGGGTTACTTCCGGTGCAAAACCAAGATATAACAAATTATCGTTGGCTGATTCAATAATTGTATATGGTTTAACTCCTTCCGGATGCATATTGGTGTTTCTCAAAAAGGTATTTGTTGAAATAACTTGTACACCATCTTTGTTTAACGATTTACGATATTGGAGTAATTTTTTTTGATCAGCTTCTCTGTACCCAAAATCATTATTTCCTAAATTGAAAACAACTTTTAAATCTTTCACCTTCTTAATGGCTAAATTGTATAGTTTGAATTGCAATTCCTCGGGATAAGGCCACATATAGTTATCACCGTTGTCCAATACAATAGTTGGTTGTTTTTGGGTATATTCCATCGCTTTACTTAATATTCTTGCATGTCCGCCTGTATTTTGATGAACATTGGTTATTGCAATAAACTTCGTAATCCCTTTGAATGTTGTATTTTTTTATTGTTATTACATACGTTAATGTTAGTTATTCTCATTTATGTTACTTCTAATGTTGAATTTTTATTATAGTATATCAAAAAGATTTCCTTATATAAATTTATTTTGTACCTTTTGCATTTTTGTAAATATTTATTATACTTTAAGTTTCTGTAACTTTACAATTGTATTTTTTTTGATATCTTCAGGCTAAAGAGGTGTGTTATGATTAGTAAAATCGATTACTTAAACAGTACTTTACAAAATCAAAAATATAAATTATCAAGAAGTGATGTTTAGCGTAATGTTTCCTTTAAAGGTAGAAGGAGTGAGGATAGTTATTTCTATCAACTTGGTATGTCATTAATTGAAGCAGAAAAAAATAAATCTGATATCGGAAACAAAATTCCAAAAGATACATTTCGGAATATAAAAGAAGAATTTGTTGATAATTTATATTACCATTTAAGTGTTCCCAAAAATAAAAGTGAAGATTTATTCGGGGATCTTTCAAAAATTGATTCAAGAAGTTATCATAATTTAAAACATTGTGAAAATATGTTGATTAATAAAGATAGATATTTAGGTATAGATTTTTTTAAGCTTCACAATGAACCATTATTTAACTTGGCAATTTTCACACATGATAGGTATTATTCAATTAATGATAGTATTAAATATGCTATTAATATTTTAAAAGAATCAACCAGTGAAAAAATTAAAAGTAGTAAAAATCAAGATGTATTAAAGAGATTAATAAAAGCAACTGATCATAATAATGATTTACCAAAACCAACCAAAGCAGAAAAGCTTATATCAGATTTAGACTTATGTGTTTTAGCATCAAATAAGCAAGAGTATAAAGCCTATCAAGATGCTATTCGACAAGAATACAAAGATGTAAAACCTATAAATTTCTACAGAGCACGTTTAGAAATACTTGAAAATTTCTTAAAGAAGTCTTCAATTTTTAAATTACCATTTTTCAAAAAAAATTATGAAAATATTGCCAGAAAGAATATTTTAGGTGAAATTAATGAAATCAAATTAATACTGACGAAGTTATAATTGAGTAATTTGTATAATTAATAAATTCTTATTTCAAGTAATACTTTAGGATATTATACAGATTTGTGTATTGAATGATTTCACCTGTTAATAAGATAAGTTACAGTTTAATTAGTATATGACCGACAGATTTTTAAAAATTTGATTTGTTCAAAAAATATTAATTTCGGGCTATTTTAAATATTTTATTAGAAAAAAATAAGATTTATGATATAATTCTAAAAGTAAGCGGAGAACTTTATGTCAATAATAATTATGATACTTTTATTGAGTGTTTTAATATTGGTCCATGAAGCCGGTCATTTTTTTGCTGCAAAAGCTTTTAAAATGAAGGTTTCAAAATTTGGTTTCGGTCTCCCGATAGGTCCAACTTTATGGGAAAAATAAGTAGGTGATGTTAAAGTTTAAGTGTATGCATTTTTATTATTTGGTTATGTTGCATTTCCAGATGATGATAAAGAACTTGATTTGCCCAAAGATTCTCCGGATCGTTTTTTAAATAGACCTATACATCAAAGATTGGTAGTTGTATCTGCCGGAGTTATGGCGAATATTGTTTGTGCTTTTGTATTCGTGCTAATGACTGCATTTCTTTGGGGACATATGCCGTCCGGAAAGTATAATGTATTTGTCAATCAGATTGTTGCAGCAAAGGATCAATCAGTTTGGAATTCCGGCTTGCAGACAGGTGATAGAATTGTAAAAATTAATGGTTCTAATATTGATACAGCTTATGGTCTTTTAACTTATGCACAATTAAGTAAAAAAAATGATGGAAAGGTTGATGCTTCTTTGGTTGAAGACAGGTATGTTGCTCTTAAGAAATTAAATCCTGCATATCAAAAATCTGAAATTATACCTGAAGGTGTTGTTGTAAGACTTCCTGAAAAAAAATTAGAAGCTCCGATGAAAATTGATGATGTCACTTTAAAAGGTTATCAGAAATACCAAGATTCACAATTGAATTTGAGTGAACTTCAGAAAAAACTTCGCAGTGATTTATCGGATAAAAATTTTGTTGAAGCAGACGGTACGTACACTCTTGAGGATTTATCATTCGCACTATCTGATAGTGTGAGACCTTTATTTATTACTATTGAAAGAAATGGACAAAATATTAATTTAGATCCGATTTATCCGAATGAGCAAGGACAGATTGGAATACAACTCAGTGCAGATGAAATTCTTATACCGACGAAAAATATTAAAACTGCCGTGTGTACAAGTGTAAAGTATTTATATGATCAAACATATATGTTGCTATATGGTTTACACCAAATAGTTACGGGTAAAATACCTTTAAAAGATTTACATGGAATAATTGCCATAACCAAGGTTGGTGGTGATATAATTGACAATAACGGATTTTTCTCAGGTTTATTATTAATAGCTATAATTTCACTTGATTTGGCGATAGTGAATTTTTTGCCTATTCCTGCTCTTGATGGCGGACACGTCTTATTTCTTATTATTGAAAAGCTAAGAGGTAAACCTCTTGAGGAAGAATTAATAGACAAAATTGGGACTGCAGGATTCTTATTTTTAATATTGCTTATGGTTTACGTGATATTTAATGATATATTTGCTTTAATTACCAAGCAAATTTAAATTTTTTTCAGTTTGGCAAAATCTTCTTTTATTTCGTTAGCTTTTCTTTCAAGCTTATTGTAAACCTGTGAATTAATTTCTCCTCCGATAAGTAATAATATGGAAGTGTAGTACAGCCAAACCATTAAAACAGCAAAAGCACCTATGGTACCATAAACCAGATTATATGTTCCAAGATTGTTCACATATATGGAAAAACCCCACGAGCCAACGAGCCAAAAAGTACAAAAGAATAAGCTGCCTGGTAGTGCACTGGCTCTTTTAAATGACTCATTACCCCTGAGGTCAGGTAATATGTAATAGCTTAAAAATGCCATTAAATAAAGTGCCAAAAATGCCACAGGCCATCTTAAAGTTAATAGTAATATAGCTACTTTGCTTGACATATGAAAATGTTCAATTGCGAAGAAAATAAATACTTTACCAAATACAATCAAGTTAATACTTAAAAATAAAACCAATGTATTAACGATTACCATAATGAACGATAGAATTCTTGTATATATAAAATTTCTTCTGTCTTCAACTTTATATGCCCTATTGAGTCCCTTTAAGACAACAGCAACACTGTTTGTAGACAAAACTAAAGTAACAAAGATTCCGACAACTGCCATTATGTCACCTTTTTGGAAAATCATTACTTCGGACAAAACTGTTAAAATCAAGTTCATTGCTTGTTCTGGCATTATATTAGATAAAGCTAAAAGAATAGGATCCATGTAAGATTTATTTCCCATCCAGCCAAAAACTGCCATTAGAAATAACATAAAAGGGAATATACCAATAACCATCATAAAGCCCATTTCAGCAGCCATTCCATAGAAGTCATTTTTTATTACTGAAATAATTAATCTTTTTATTGCTCTTATAAATCCGTTATTTTTCACAGTTCATATTTCCTAATTACGGCAAGAATTTTTTTAATAGCTTCTTCAACACTGCACTTAATTGTACATCCTGCAGCAAGTTTATGTCCTCCTCCGCCGAATATTTCGCAGATTTCAGCCACATCAATCGACTTGCTGCGCATGGAAATTTTGCATCCACCGTTTTTCATCTCTTTAGCAACAAATGCTATCTGGGTGGATTTAATAGCTCTTAACCTTTCAGTAAGACCTTCTGCAAATTCTTCATCTGTGTTGAATTTTTCCATATCTTTTTTATAAACTGTTGTATATACGATTTTATCATTATTTAAAAATACAGCTTTTTCAACACAATAAGCCTGACACAATACCATCTCTTTTGTGTATGTTTCATAGCAATCTCTAAACATATCGTTAGGTTTAATTCCTGCCTCAAGCATCTCGGATGCATATTTTAGTGCACGTGGAGTGGTGTTATTAAATCTGAATGAGCCAGTATCTGTCAATATGCCTGTGTATAATGAAACTATTGCATCATAGTCTAATTCCCATCCCAATCTTTCAGCAATGGAATATATGACTTCAGAGGCGGAGCTTGCATCTCCCTCAATGAAATTAAGTTCTGCATATTTGTTATTAGTTTTATGGTGGTCGATATTGACTGTGTGTTTTGCTTTGTCAAAAAGAACTTTGCCTTCACATATTCTATCGCTTGCTGCAACATCGACATTTATTACCAAATCGTATTCGCGAGATTTGTCTATTTCATCAATATGTTTAGCAAGTTTTATATTTGGAATAAAAGTATATTTATCCGGCAATTTTGATACTAACAACATATCACATTTCTTTTTGAAATTAAGTTTAATAATTGAATACAATCCACACATGGATCCTAAAGTATCTCCGTCCGGATTGACATGTGAAGCTATTAATATATTTTTAGAAGATTTTATGATATCATTTAATTTAGATACTTCCATTTCTTAATTTTATCATAAAAAATTAAAGAGTACAAAATCGTGAAGAAAGTGTTATATACAAACTTTGTTTCCACAGAAGAATTAATCTCGGAAATGATGGAACAAAAAGACATAAAACGAGCAATAACTCGCAGTAATTTATACAAATTTTGGTCAAATACTGTTGGGGTTAAATTTGCACAACAATCAAAACCATATTCTATGATGGCAAATGGTATTATGGTTATTGCCTGTAAAAACGGTGTTGTTGCTCAGGAATTAATGCTTAAAAAAACACAAATTTTGGAAAAATTCCAACCATACCTAAAATCTTTGAAGTTCAAAGTTAAAGATTTAAAGTTTGACCCTAAAAAGTGGACAGAAGAATAGATATATTTTAGTCTAAACTATGCATTTTATCAAAAATATCTTTTTTTTGAACCCAAATTTCCATTCCAAGTTCATCACCAATTTTTATAAGGTTTTCTTTGATATCTTTAAAACTGAATTTTGATTTTTCGATGTCTCCCAACAGGAACATAACAAAATATCCTTGCATTATTGTTTGTTTAATATCCTCAATGTTGACTTCCAGCATAGCAAGAGCGGTTGCAATTTTAGCAACTATTCCAACTTTATCCGTTCCAGAAACTGTTACAATAATTTTTTGTTCAGTCATAAAAATTCCTTCTAAGCTTTTTTGAAATTAACCAGTCTGCCAAGTTTATATTTTTTGCAATATTCATTAAAGTCTCTTTTAATTTCAGGCGACATAATATACAAGGCAATGATATTAGGCACGCACATAGCAACCATCATAGCATCAGTAATATAGATTACTGATCCGACATTCATTGCAGAGCCAATAACTATAAAAATACAATAGATTAAATTGAAAGTAAGGTTCCGTTTAGTACCCTCACCCAAAAGGAAGTTCCAAGCCTTTAATCCATAATATGCCCAAGAAATTAATGTAGATAAAGCAAACATTATTACAACAAGCGACAGGATATACGGGAAGAAAGAAATTACCGATTGAAAAGCAGTTGATGCAAGTTCAATACCTGAAATTCCTTGAGCTCCCATAATGAATGTTCCCGAGAATAATATAGCAAAAGATGTCAACAGACATAATATCCCGGTCAAGAAAGTTTCAATAAGGGCAACAAATCCTTGAGACAGAGGTTCGTTAGTTTTAACAGCAGCGTAAGCTATAGCTGCAGCTCCTGTTCCTGCTTCATTACATTGAACAGAACGTCTAAGACCAATTATGATAGTCCCAAAGACCCCGCCTGCAACTGCTTGAGGGTGAAAAGCTTCTTTTACAATGACTAAAAGACCGTGTGGAATTGCTGAATAGTTAGCCATAATTACTATAAGAGAAGCTCCTATATACAAAAAGCACATACTCGGAACGAGTATTGTGGTAATTTTAGAAATGCTTTTGATACCGCCAACAACACTCATCCATACGAGCAAAGCAATAATTATTCCAAAAACCCAAGTGTAACCGTGTATTATACTGTTTGCTCCGCCTGTAATATGGACAAGTTGATGTGCAGATTGATTAATTTGAATCATATTTCCGCCAGAAATAGCACCTCCAATACATAAAAGTGCAAATAGTGCAGAAAGCGGTTGACCTAACCATCTTAATTTTTTTCTGGTAAGTCCATGTGCAATATAATGCATAGGTCCTCCGGAAACAGTTCCGTCAAGGTTAAATCTTCTATATTTAACAGCCAAGGTTGCTTCTACAAATTTAATTGACATTCCCAGAAGCGCTCCGACAAAAATCCAAAAAGCAGCACCGGGTCCTCCTATTGATATTGATATTGCAACTCCGGCAATACTCCCTATGCCTATAGTGCCTGACAAAGCTGTCGCAAGAGCTTGAAATGATGAAACTTCACCATTTGAATCTGAATTCTCATCAGCAGGTTTAATCAAGTTTTCTACAGCGTGTTTGAGTCCCCACAAAGAAACTCCTTTAAAATAAATTGTAAAGAACAATCCTGCAAATAATATCCAAAATATGATGATAGGGACTTGTGATGTACCTATTGTTACAGGGAAAAATACAAAGTCAGCTATTTTATCACAGATAGGTGCCACATATTTATCCATAACAGCGTCAACATTCATTGCCTGTGCATTTTGAATATTTAACAAGAGTGTAAAAAGTACAAGTATAATTTTTCTCATAAGGTTTCCTTTCGGGGCTATTTTGAATTTCGACTAACTTAAACCAACACATTACTATAATATCAAAAACATTTCTGCACTTAATCATTTTGCTAAAAATGTTAATATATTGTTGCAATTTTATTATTAAATCAACTGTTGATAATCTGGGATTTCAAATATTTCTTTATTAGCATCTTTATCAACAAAATTAAAGTAATAATTCATTGCTTTATCTTTTGCAGTGTTATAAAAGTTGTCAGTTATAAATTTTCTGTGCAGAACAGTTCTTTCTCCTGAGTAATTTCCTAAAGCGGAAGCGAAAGTTTCAATATCATTTTTGTTTAGTCCTCCGCCATATGCTTTTGTTTTTGCATCAGTACCAGAAGGTCTTATTTCTATATATTTATCCGCAAATTCCATATACGTACCATCACCTACAAATTTTATAGATTTAAGATTAGAAAAATCGAGGTTTTTGAATGTATCTGACAAGATATTTTTTACATTTTCAATAGTTATTACGTTTTCTTTCACCCCCATGGCCAGAGATAGATAAAATAAGTCATTTTGTGTTCTCATTTTTTCGCCAAGCGATTTTGCTTTTTTTAATTCGTTAATATCGGGTTCTGATTCGTTATAGTATGCAATATCAACTCTGGTGTCGTATCTTCCTGTAATCTTGTTTTCATCAAATACTTTAACTAAATATTTGGAAAGCGATATTTTTTCTTGTTCAAGTTGTGCAACAAGAGCCGAAGTTACAATTATAGCTTCAGTTGCACTTTTTTCTCTCATAGCTATTGCCAATCGTCCATGAAGTGATGTAATGAGTTCTTCTGTTCCCATAATCATTCCTCCGGATTCTTCTCCTGCAAAAAGTAGCCTGGGATTTTCCCCTAAGTTTATGCTATTTGAAAAAACATCATCAAGAATAACTTCATCTTTGGGATGATTTTTTAGCTTAAATTCTACCTTTTTCATAACGTTTGCGTTTTATTTAAATCCTACGGGAACATTTATTACTTTAACGTCATTGTTTTTAGCCCATTCATCCCAGGAAAGAGCTGATGCAGTTGTTTTTATTATAAATCTTGGGTGATTCCCCCATAAGTTTTGGTTCTTAAGTTGTTTTGCCCAAAAATCCATAATCATCAGAAATGCTTGATTAGCAGTAAATACTGTCAAAACTTTTTCATCGGTAAGTTTTAGGTAGTCTATTCCGGCTTTTTCCAAGTCCTCAACAACGGAAATATCTTCTGTTTGAGTAACTGTAAGTCTATCGTGATCCGGATCTGTAATTAATACTACAGTGCCGGTAGGCAAATCTTTTAATTTTTCATCGTAGTGCATTGTGTTAATTACCGGAAAAATTTTTGTTCCATCTGCTTTCTTTGCTGTTACAGTGGCATCAACCGAATAATCATAAAATGCTTTATCACCTTTTGGTGTTGTATTATATTTGCCTATCCCGTGGAAGAAAGGATCTTCGGTTGTATTGAACCAAATAAATTTATCTGAAATTTCAAGTTTGTTTAAAACTCGACTGAGCGTTCTGTATGCGGAACCCCCGACATTTTCAATTACAATTTTATTTTGCAAATTTCTTATAAATTTTAAGTTTATTTCTTTTGCTACGCCTGACCTCAGATATTCAACATAAAGGTCAATACCGTCATTTAGTTTTGTCATAATTTTTTGGTCAATAAGAGGGTGGTCTTCTGCTTATATTTTACTTTCCTAGGCCCCGGTTTTACGCGTTAATTCAAATATCTCTTTTATTTTATTAACAAATTCCATTGATTCTTCCGGCAGATATTGGCTGCCTTGCGAGTTTAAATCTTTTGTTGCATTTTTGACTGAAATTCCGTGGCTGGATGTTATGTATTCGCCGCCAAGTAAGTCCAGTTTGAAAGCTAAAAATGATGCAAGCCAAATAGGTATGGTTTCTTTGTTTTGAGAAACAATTGTTTTAATCCCTTGTGCTGCTTGTATCCGTGTAATTGCATCAAGAAAAAGTTTTGAATTATATCGAACCTCTCTGCCGGCGACTTTCAGAATTTTTTTATCAGGATATTTATCCTTTGCAACAAGTGCTTTTGCAAGCGTTGCTAAGACTATACCTACTAGGTTGATAGGAAATCTTGTGTCTTGAGGGTAAATAATATTCTGTGGACCTCTTATTCCAGCTGTAGATACTTGAGCTTCTTTTGCGTAATTTTCGAACCATTCTTCCAAATTTAGTCCGAGGGGGTTAGTATCTTTGTCATAGGGGGCTAAATGTTCTTTTTTTAGTATAAAAGTGAATTCGCCTTTGTTGCTAAAGTCCATTAAATCTAATTCTTTTACATAATCTGGTGTCTTTTCGTAAATACTTTTAAATAATTCTTGTTCTAATTCGTTTGTCATAAATAATCTCTCCTTTGGGATTATACTATAAAACGGATTTAATGTCCATTTGCCAAAATAATCGTTTTTATGTATAATCTCATTGTGAGGGAGTTGTTCTATGGCTTTAGTAAAAGAAAAAAAACGGAGAAGTTACAGTAAAAGAGAAGCTTCCGAGTATAATTTTTTTAGAAAGCTGTTTTTGTTTTTAGTTACAAAAATAGGCTATATGGTCCGTTTTAAGTTAGTTTATAGGCTTAGGGTATATGGTAAAGAAAATATTCCTGAAGATAATAATTACATAGTTGCAGCCAATCACTTATCTACATTGGATCCTCCTTTAGTCGCGGCTGTTATTCCCAGACCTGTTTGTTTTATGGCAAAACAGGAGCTTTTTGATATAAAGTTTTTGCGTTGGTGGTTAGATTGGTTGGGGGCATTTGCCGTCAATAGAGAACATTTGGGTGCTTCAACCATTAAAACTGCAAAGTCTATTAAACAGACAGAGTGGGTTTTGGGATTATTTCCTCAGGGTACAAGATGTGAACCTGGAAAGATTAGTGATGTTACAAAAGGGTTTGCAAGTCTTGCTAAAGTGACAAAGTGTGGAATTTTGCCAGTGGGGATAGTTGGGACTAATGAAATTAAAAGATTACCGTTTTCAGGCAGGATTATTGTTAGGATAGGGAAAATTATACCTTATAATGATAATCTTGATATTATGGTCGCAGAATGGATAAAATCTATTGAAGAGTTAACCGGGTTTAAATATGTTGAGAATTAGGGGTTTGGAATGAAAGAAAAAACTAGGAATTACAATAGAAGATATGCAAAAGAGTACAATTGGTTACGTTCGTTGTTTTATTTGTGCTTTTTGAATGTTGTTGTTGATAATTTTATGAGAATTTTTTACGATTACAAGATATATGGTCGTGAAAATGTTCCAAAAGATAATGGTAAATACATTTATGCAGCAAATCATGTATCTATATTTGATCCTCCTATAATTCCTTTTGCAACGAGAAAAACAATAGCTTTTATGGCAAAGGAAGAATTGTTTGAACAATCTGAAAAACTTCAATGGCTGGTCAAACGCTTAGGTGCTTTTGCAGTAAATAGGTCAAAACCTGAAATAGCTACTTTTAAGACTGTGAGAGATATATTTACTACCAAATGGTCTTTAGGAGTTTTCCCTCAGGGCGGAACGAGACCTTACGGGAAATTGGAAGGAATTAAGAAGGGTTTCGCAGTCATTGCTAAAAATGCTAAAGCTGATATTGTCCCTGTTGCTATTGCCGATTTTGACGGCTATCCAAAGTTAAAACCTTTTACGAGACGTAAATTTAATATTTATATTGGTAAACCTATTTCATACAAACTTACTGAAGATGAAATTATTAATGAATGGTGTAGGTTTATCTCTGAACATGCTGATTATGAATTCAGCTTGTCTGAAAATTGCAGTGAAAAATGTCCGTTATAAAAAAGAGAACCCTCTTTTGGAGGGTTCTCTTATATTTAAAGAAAGGAATTTAGTTACTTTGTTATATCTGATTTAACTTTTCCAACGCTGCACTTGCTGCTTCTTGGACTGATTTGTCTTGATCGTTTTTAGCTACAGTGAATAGAGTTGTTAAATCTTTCTTGTATTCAGGTTTTTGTATATAGCTTAGAGCTTCAATTGCAGATGTCCTAACCATTGGGTTCGGATTATCTTTTAACTGATCAACAATTGTGATTGCTCCAGGTAATTCTGTTAATGGAACAGTTGTTCCTGTTAATTTATTTATTTCATCACCATATAATTTTTGAAGAATTGCCGTTGTGAACATTGCATAGCTTTTATTTCTTTCTGCAAGTTCCATAGGTGTAATTGTTGATGCTAATACTTTTTCCTGATCAGAAACTTGCTGATTGCTCATTATTTTTTGTCTTGCGGCAACTTGTTCTTCTGTTGGTCCTGCAAGTTTGCTTGAATCAGTATTCATTATATTAGTCAATGCATCAATTATCTTAGAATCCAGTAGTTCTGTTGCTTTGGATTTTTGAGCATCATCATTAACCATGTTGGCTATTTCTTCCATTGCATTTGCCTGAATTTCAAAGTCAGGGTTGCTCAAACGTGCTATAAAGCCGTTTAAATCAACTAAAGGTTTAGCCTCAACAGGCGGTACAACCTCAACTTCAGGAGTTCCGGAAATTGTTTCTTTCGGCGTTTCTGCAGTTTCAGTTACAATGGGTTGCGGTGCCTGATTTATATTAATTTGTTGTGGTGCCGCTTGTACTGCAGCAGCAGCCGTAGTTACTTGCGGTGCAGGTACTGCAGGAGTTTCACAAGGTGGGCATGGCGGGCATGCTTGCGTTGCAACCGGTTGGATTGCAGGTTGAACTGCCGGTTGTACTACAGGTTGTTGATTTATCTGATTTTGAGCTATTGCTGTAGTGTTTATCGGTTGATAATAAGGCTGTTGATTTGAAATCTGCGGATAATCATACAATTGTGCCTGTGGGTAACTATAGTATGGTGTAGTTACGGGCGCATATTGCGGGGCGTATTGTACCGGACATTGTGCCGGTTGTTGTGAAAAACCGGCTGCTCCATTTAATGATGGATTGTGAATATCAATTTTTACAGCATTATAACTTGGCTGCGGACATTGATAATTTGGTAAATTTGGAACTTGTAACATTAGTAATTTTCCTTTCAATAAATTATCGTCTTATTCTATTCTACCGTTTAAATGTTGCTCAAGAAAATTAATTGCCTTAATTTGCTTTTTTTTTAATAAATCTTAACAAAACAACCCGAAAATTGTTTAAATACAACATTTTAGTAACTTATATTGTAAATATTGTTTTAATTATTGGTAATCAGTATTTTTTTATGATATGTTATAATCAGGGCAGTTTGATGCTCTTGATGCGAGCATATACCGAATGGGGAGCTAATGATAATAGACAAAAATAATAAAAAATCTATTCGTTCGGCATTTGGAAATGCACTTTGTAAAGCCGGTATGTTGAATGATAAAATTGTTGTTTTAGATGCTGATTTGTCATGTTCAACTCAAACTCAGATTTTTGCTAAGCAATTT